>DAHXMP010000421.1 GCA_027371665.1 Bacteroidota bacterium
TTCAATCCTGCCACCACTGACATTAGAGGAATCCCTCGAAACGACAAAAATTCATTCCGTTGCTGGTGTTCTTCCACCCGGCGAAGCACTTCGAGGACATTTCTTGCAAATTCGGGAAGCTCATCGAGAAAAAGGACACCGTGATGGGACAATGATATTTCCCCGGGTTTTATTTTATTCATACCACCGCCGACTAATGCTGCATCCGATATCGTATGATGAGGAGACCTAAAGGGCCTTACCGTTATAAGTGCTTCCCCGGGTGGAAGAACACCAGCAACGGAATGAATTTTTGTCGTTTCGAGGGATTCCTCTAATGTCAGTGGTGGCAGGATTGAAGGAATTCGCTTTGCAAGCATGGTTTTGCCGGAGCCGGGAGGTCCAATCATGAGCATATTATGACCTCCCGCGGCGGCTATTTCCAATGCCCTTTTAACATTCTCCTGACCCATGACGTCGGACAGGTTCAGCATATAATTGCTTTGATTTTTTGCAAAAATTTCATTTATATCAACTTTCGCAGGCTCGATTTCGATTGTTCCGTTTAAGTATTGAACGACCTGGGAAATTGTCTCTGCGGGTATCACTTGCATACCATCAACCAAAGCGGCTTCGTCTGCGTTAATTTTGGGAAGAATTATCTTCTGATAACCTTTTTCCATTGCTTCCATCGTAATCGAAAGTGCGCCGTGAATAGGTCTTAGTGTGCCTTCCAGTGCAAGCTCTCCGAGAACGAGGGTTGATGCGAGAGATTCCTGCTTTACTTCACCCATAGCCGTGAGAATGCCGAGAGCAATGGGTAAATCGAATCCGCTCCCTTCCTTGCGAATGTCAGCGGGAGCAAGATTAATTGTAATCCTTTTAAGCGGGAAAACGAGGTTTGAATTTTTTAACGCCGAAGTAACTCTTTCCCTCGATTCCTTTACAGCCGCATCGGGCAGCCCGACCATGAAAAAGTTGGGTACTGCATTTTCGAGATGAGTTTCGATTTCAACGATAAAAGCATTTATGCCGAGGCATGATGCCGAAAAAACCTGGGAATACATTATTTCCTTTTTTTATGTTTTTATTCAGTTTTTATTTATTTCAAAACAAATTATCAAACAATACGAAAGGTGTCCTGTAATCATTCATTCAAAATAAACAATTTCGGTATTATTTCAATGCTAAGTAAGATTTAAAAATATTTTTTTTAGTTTAACCCGAATAAGTTATTTTTATCATTTGTTTTCTATCGCATGGATACAGTTGTATTTATTGTACTGAAAATTACTGAAAATTTTTAAATAAATTAATTGAAATGAAATCTCTCAAAGAGTCTGCAGAATCGGGAAAAATACTAATTGCCGCACACAGGGGTTCTTCAGGGACAGCACCTGAAAATACTCTTGCTGCGTTTCGTGAAGCTATAGCTGCCGGTGCCGATATGATTGAAACAGATGTTCAGTTTACAAAGGATAACCAGCTTGTGGCTTTTCATGACAGTCATCATTTCAGAGCCGGGAGGGGCAGTATTGATATAGGGAATATGACAGCCGAAGAGTTGAAGGAGATTGATGCAGGTTCCTGGTTCAATTCAAAATTCTCCGGGGAGAGGATACCTTTACTTTCAGACATATTCACTCTTATTAAAGACAAGGTATTTTTGAATATAGAATTGAAATTTCAGAAGCACAATAATTACGAGGACAAAATAAGGCAGTTTCTGAATCTTATAAATGAGTATGAAATGAAAAGCCAGGTTGTCGTCGCTTCATTCCATTATGGATTGCTCGACATAATAAAACAAATAGCTCCCGATGTTCCTGTGTGTGCTATAAAAATTCCCTGGGACAGGACCCTTCCTTCAAAAATTGCAGAGAAACACGGTTCCGAGGTGTTTATTTGTTCTATCAGGCAGATTAATGAAAAAATTTCTGATGATGCAAGGAGACACGATATCTTTGTGGGTGTTTATACGGTTGATAATGAAAAAGCCTTAAGTAAAGCTCTGAAACATAATGTGGGAGCCATTGGCACAAATTACCCGGCTAAGATTAAGCAGCTTCTCGATGAGCATAAATTTTGAGCCGATAAATTAAATTTTACGATTCATACGGATGTTTTTTAAATGAAGACAAGCAGAACCGGCAATGCCTCGTTATTCGATAATAAAGAAAGTAAAGAAAAAAATAAAAAGGAAGTTATCATCTATACCGACGGAGGCTGCCTCGGCAATCCAGGCCCCGGAGGTTATGGAGCTGTTCTGAAGTACGGGAAACATGTAAAAGAGATTTCGGCAGGATTCAGGCTGACCACGAATAACAGGATGGAAATAACTGCTGCAATTGAGGCATTGAGGTCACTGAAACCAGGTAAAAAAAATAGTGTCGTAATTTACAGCGATTCACAGCTTCTCGTTAATGCAATGAGCAAAGGCTGGGCTGTCAAATGGAAAGATAACGGCTGGAAACGCAACAGGAAAGACAAAGCACTTAATCCCGATTTATGGGAAAAACTTTTGGATGAAGCAAAAAAACATAATCTTCGGTTTGTTTGGGTAAAGGGACATGCTAACATACCCGAGAACGAGAGATGTGATAAGTTGTCGAAGGCTGCAGCAACAGGTAATAATTTATTAATTGATACGGAATATGAAAAAGAAAATCCATATAATTCCATTAATAAAAAATGATAAGAAGAGATTTCATAAAATATACAGGGTTGACGGCTGCTCTGGGACTATTGTCCCGCAGTTTGCTGAAGAGTTTTCCCATACCCGGTGCCGAGATTTACAGCCCGGAAACAAGAGCTGAATTTAAAAGAATTGTAAGACGGGCGATATGCGAACACTGGGAAGAGCTTCCCATAGGTGAATGTATGGGTAAAATCGGTTTGTCCCTGCTCGGTACTCCTTACGAAGCTTGTACACTCGAAGGTAATGGCCCTGAAATCTGCCGCATTAACCTGAAGGGGCTGGACTGCGTTACTTTCTTTGAAAACGTACTCGATATTGCCAGGATATTGAAAAAAGACAAATACGGTTTCGATGATTTGGTTGAAGAAGTAACATTTACCCGTTACAGGGGCGGGAAAATAACGGATTACACTTCACGGCTTCATTACACGACCGACTGGATTTATGATAATGTCAAAAAAGGTGTCGTCGATGATATAACCCAGGGTATCGGGGGCATTGAGTTTCCGGTTACTGTGGGTTATATGTCCAAGCACCCGGATTCATATTCTGCTTTGAAAAGCCATCCCAATTTTATTCAAAAGATAGAAAAAATCGAAGCAGAAATAAATTTGAGAACTTATTATTATATACCTAACGATAAAATTAAATCAATAGAAAAAAAGCTACAGACAGGCGATATAATAGCCATAGCAACAAACCTGGCAGGACTTGATTACTCACACACGGGAATGATTTATAAAGAAAGGGGGGAAGCAAGGTTTCTTCATGCTTCTTCAAAAAAGAAAAAAGTAGTTCTCGATGTCAGTTTGCACGAATATGTGCCTGAAGTAAAGACTAATATCGGCGTAACAGTTGTGAGGCCACTCCAGCCGGTGCACAAGCTATAAAACGCGGGGGAAAAAATAGGCAAATTGCTTCAAGATATTAAAAACATTCCCTCAGTTTTCTGGGCTTTAAACCTGCTCCAGATGCTCGAAAAACTCGCTTACTGGTGCGTCCTTCTCCAAATGCCTATATATATTGCACAAAAAGATATACCCGGAGGACTGCATTGGGAGCAGACTGTCAAAGGGCTGATATTTTTTTTCTGGGCGGCAGTCCAGAATATAACACCTGTTTTTACCGGCGGCTTTGCCGACAGGTACGGGCATAAACGGACAATGTTCATTTCATTTATCATTATAGCCCTCGGATATATTATCTTAGCGACACAAAGAATGTTTTATCCTTTTCTGGCGGGAACAATCGTTCTGGGCCTTGGTGAGGGCATTTTCAAGCCCGCACTTCAGGGCTCAGTAGCGGAAGCAATAGGGAAAGGCAAGTCCAAATCGGGCTGGGGAGTATATTTCATGCTCCTTAACATTTCGGTATTCTTTGGGCCGCCTCTTTCGAAATTTCTGAAAGGAATATCCTGGGAGTTTGTGTTTCTCGGTGCCGCGGTAATTATCTGTCTCAACTTTTTTGTTTTAATTTTTATCAAAGAACAAAAGAATTATGAAGAAAAACAGATTGAAAAACCCGGTAAAATTATTAAGGAAATATTTCGGAATTTATTCAAACCAAAGCTTGGGCTCTTTGTTTTGCTAATGTCCGGGTTCATGATAATATATATGCAATTTTACGAGACACTGCCGAATTTTATTTATGACTGGACAAACACATCGGGCATTGTGTCTGCATTGCATCTTCCGGCGTTTATGACTATGAAGACTGCACGGGGAACTATGATTTCATATGAATGGCTCTATAATCTGAATGCAGGATTCGTATTCCTGGGGGTGGTATATGTTACATGGCTCTTCTCAAAAATATACAGGACATATGCTTTAATGCTCGGTACAATAATAGCCGCATTAGGGCTTCTGATATGCGGAATGAGCTATTATGGAAGTTTAACGGTTGCAGGATTTTTGGTTTATACGCTCGGCGAAATGATTACAAATCCCCGTTTCACAGAGCACCTGAGCAGCATTGCGGGAGAAACTCAGAAAGCACTTTACCTGAGTTACCTTAACGTATCTCTCGTTATAGGCTTGGGGGGCGGTTCCCTGCTCGGCGGTTACATTTATAAATATTTCGGCGAGAAAGCTTTTCTTGCAAATGAATACTTAAAATCTCATTTTCAAATGAATGACACGGGGATTTCTGATGCCCTGTATAAACTGCAATCTAAAACATCTCTAGATATTAACAAAATAACAGAGCTTCTCTGGAACAGTTATCATCCCTGGAAAATATGGCTGCCCTTTGTTATCATTGGTATAATATCGGCAGCAGGGCTTTATTATTATACGAAGAAATTCAGGAATCAGTGAGAATTTATATGATGAGTTCCCTTGCTTAATCTTGCTTCGAGCGTTGCATATGTTACAGCAATGGAAGTCTGAATACCGTTTCTTAACTCTAAAATTTCCTTAGTCATTTTTGCTTTCTGGTAAAATTGTTCCACTTCCGACTGCAAATGACGGAGCATAGTAACAGCCCGCAAAAGCCTGGGCCTTGTTCTTATCAATCCGACATAATTCCACATCGTATTCTTAATCGTTTGCCAGTCCTGTGCAATGAGAGCAGGGTCGGTATATTCGGTCTCCTCGCTCCAGGGGAAAATCTCCGGATAATACTCATCGAGGGAAGAATGTTCTGCGGCATCCTCACCGGCTACATAACCCCAGACTACGCTTTCAAGAAGTGAAGTAGAGGCAAGACGGTTTGCCCCGTGAACACCGGTGCAAGAAACCTCCCCGATTGCATACAATCTTTGCAGCGAAGTCCTGCCTTTAAGGCTGACGCCGACACCGCCGCATGAATAATGTGCCGCAGGAACTACGGGAATCGGCTCCTTTGTCAAATCAATACCCATACTGAGGCAATGCTTATAAATAGTCGGGAACCGCTTCTTAATCCAGTTTGAATCTTTGAATGAAATATCGAGGTAAACACATGGATGATTAGTGTTGAGCATTGTCTGGTGGATTCCGCGTGCTACGATATCGCGGGGTGCAAGAGAACCCCTCTGGTCGAATTCATTCATAAATTCTTTACCTTGCTTGTCAATCAGTATCGCACCTTCGCCCCTCATTGATTCGGATATCAGGAAACTGTCCCTGTCATTGTAAAGAGTAGTGGGGTGAAACTGAATATATTGCAGATTGAAGCATCTTGCACCGGCTCTCCATGAGAGGGCAATACCGTCGCCGGTTGCTTCCTGAGGATTGGTCGTATGCCTGAAAATCTGCCCCAGCCCGCCGCTTGCAAGAATGGTTTCGGATGCGTAAACGGGGTAAACCTTACCGGTTTTATTATCGAGTATGAAAGCACCGAAGCAGGCAGGCTTCTCATATATATCGAGAAGCTCCTTTGAATGATGCGATAACGTCAGAAGCTCTACGGCAGTATGATTCACGAGAACTTCAATATTGGAGTGGTACTCGATATAATCCAGCACGCTGTGCTGAATTGATTTTCCCGTGCTGTCCTTTGAATGAAGAATACGTGGCAACGAGTGTGCACCTTCGGCAGTCAGGTCGTATTCGTGCTTTGCATTCATATCGAAAGCAACGTTGAACCTGTCAATCAAGAGCTTCTTGACGAGTTTGGGCCCCATTTCGCAGAGCTGGTCAACCGCGGGTTCCCAGCATAAACCGTCGCCTGCGAGCATGATATCTTTTTTTAATTTATCGGGAGAATCCATAAATCCTTTATAGATTATCCCGCCCTGGGCATAAGCACTGCTGCCGCTTAATAATTCCGGGGTTTTTGTAACTATCGTTACTTTTCGCCCGCGGTCTGCGGCTGTTATAGCGGCAATAGCTCCCGCAAGTCCCGAACCGATAACGAGTATATCTGTTTTTATCATAATAAAATAATTTGCAAAATGACAATCGGTAAAACGTTTTTGACCAGTGAATATTTATTACATAATTTCAATGTGTAATCTTATAAAAACTCAATATGTATATTTGAAGCCCTTGCTGAATGTGTCAATGCTCCTACTGAAACTGCGTCAACACCTGTCTGAACAAAACTTTTTAATGTTGATAAATTGATTCCTCCGGAAGCCTCGATGAAAATATTTTTTCCTCCCTTCTGTGAGCGGATAAATTGGACGCACTTTCTTATTTTATCAGGTTTCATATTATCGAGCAGAAAGCCATCCACACCTGCTTTCAATCCTTCCCTTATTTGGTTCATGTTTTCAACTTCAAGTTCGATGGGAAGTTGATAGCTTTTCTTTTTGATTTTTTCAATTGCCTTTGTAATGTTTCCCGCGGCTTTGATATGATTATCCTTAATTAAAATTCCCGACGATAAATCGAGCCTGTGGTTATAGCCACCGCCTGCCGTAACTGCATATTTTTCAAAAGTTCTAATGCCGGGTGTCGTTTTGCGGGTATCGAGGATTTTTACTTTATAAGGTTTTGCTATCTTAGCATATTCATTCGTAAGGGAGGCAATACCGCATAGCCTTTGAAGCAAATTCAGAAACACTCTCTCTTTTGTCAGAATCTCTGCCGTAGAACCCTGTATCCGAGCAATAATACTTCCTTTCTTAATAAAATCGCCATCTTTGTAAAATATTTTTGTTTTAAATCCTTTCCCAAAAAATTGTTCAATAAGAAATCCACCGGCTAAAACGATATTTTCTTCTGCCTGAACCACGGCTGTTGATATTGCATTTTTAGAAATCAAACCTTCCGTGGTTTTGTCGGTATTTGGAATGTCTTCCTGCAAAAATTCTTTTATCTTTTTTGCAAGATATTCTTTTGGAATTATTTTATGTTGTTTGTATTCTATCAACTCAGCTCCAACATTCGTTCGAGAGGCTTCAGGGCTTTGAGCCTTAATTCTTCGGGCATGGTTATCTCGGGAGACATATTTTCGAGGGCAGCAACCATTTTTTCCAAAGTATTGAGCTTCATGTGAGGGCAATTGTTGCAACTGCACCCGTCGAGATTGGGAATGGGATAAAACTTTTTCCCGGGAACTTCTTTTTCCATCTGGTGAATTATACCTGGCTCAGTAGCAATAATAAATTCTTTTGCATCGGATTTTGAAGTATATTTCAGAAGCCCTGTCGTTGAACCAATGAAATCGGCATACTGCAAAATGTTCTCCGGGCACTCCGGGTGTGCAATCATCATAGCTTCGGGATATTTATTCATCAAATTAATAACTTCGAGTTCCGAAAACAAAACATGAACCTGGCATGTGCCATCCCAAAGAACCATATCCCGTCCTGTCTTTTTAATTATGTGTGCGCCGAGATGTTTATCCGGTGCAAAGCAAATCTTTATGTCTTTGGGAACCGAATTTACAATCTTCTCTGCATTTGAAGAAGTGCAGATAACATCGGACATGGCTTTTACCCGGGTAGAGCAGTTTATATATGAAATAAAGAAATGCCCCGGATGCTCATCCACCCATTGCTTAAATTTACCGGCGGGAGCAGAATCAGCTAAAGAACAACCTGCATTCAAATCCGGCATCAAAACTGTTTTTGTAGGATTAAGGATTTTTGCGGTTTCAGCCATAAAATGCACACCGCAAAACAAAATTACGTCTGCATTTGTACCTTTTGCCTTCTGTGCCAATGCAAGAGAATCACCCAGGAAGTCCGCAACATCCTGGATGGCAGGCTCCTGGTAATAATGAGCAAGAATCACTGCATTACGTTCTTTTTTCAGTTTATATAGCTTATCAATAAGTTCCATTTTTAAAAAAATTCAATCAGATTAAAAATAAGAAGTGAAAAACTTATGGCTCACATAAATTTTTCACCCTGCAAATAATTCTATTACCCTTCACGTTCTTTTATAATAATTATTTTGTAAAGGTTTATCTCCTTATTTCAATAAGAGCTGTTCTTGACAAAAATCTTTCGGCAGGAGTTGAAAAAGATACAATTCCCGGGCGATATTTGTTGTAGCTCAGAGAATTTACACTTCCGATATTCACTCCAGGATTTATTTTCTTAATATAATCGGCTGTATTTTTTGCCCTATTTAAAGACAGCTCATTATTCTTCTTCTCTCCTCCGATTATATCCGAATAACCGGAAACGGTAATGGAAGTTTTTTTCGGAAGTTTTTTTATGTAATAATCCATTTCGCCTTTGGCACGCTCGTCCAGCTTGTCCTGTGCAAGGCCGAATAAAACCGAAAACACGAAGTCCGATTCTTTTTCCTCCTTATATTCACCAACATTCAAAGGAACAATATCGGTATCTTTCCTGCCCGATACATCCTCGAGTTTAAATACCAATTCAAGCTGACGGCCATTTTCAATTTCTTTGATTAAATCTTTATCCAAACTCTTTGTTATTTTTTCAGGGATACCTTCTCCGCTTAGATTATATATTGACTTCCCATTCTGCATAAATTCTATTGACCAGCTTTTTATATCCTTCATTATTGACTGAGCGGGGTCTAAATCGAGCTCGTCCATTTCGTAATTTGTTGTATCCTTGAAACGCGTTACCAGTACAGGCACAAATATTTCCGGGTCTGAAGAATAAATTTCAACCCTGCGGTTTTCTGCGGCGGCTGTATCGCTTTGTTCCAAAGGTGTACTTTCAGGTGTGCAGTCCTCTTGAGAAGTAACATTTTTAAGCCTGTTTTGTTTAACACCCCAGACATTTACAAGATACCGGATAACATTATCGGCTCTTTTATGTGCAAGACTGCAATCACGGTTTTCCCTGTCAAAATCAACATAGCCTATTACTTTAAGAGTTGCTGCGGGATTATCTATCATCCTTTTTCCGATAATATTCAGAATATTTTTGTAATAAACCATGATTTCATTTCCGAGAGAATCAATTTTAAAACTGTTCTTATCGGTTAACAATGAATAATAGCCGGGAATATCGGGAGAGTTTTTATCGAAAAACACAACCGGAAGCAAAGGATTAGCAACCATGACATTGTTAATATTCAATTTAATTGCCGGCTGATTGACCTTCAGGATTGCTTTCAGCTTCGGTTTATAAAAAGATGTATCTGTTCTTCTAAATGTCTGAATATGGTATATTATATTCCCTTGCTTTTCATCCCTGTTGCTTATTATCGGGTCTCCCTTTTTAATGACTGAATCAGGCTCATAAACAGATTCGGCAATAACAGTATCAATGAATGTCTCATTTTTGAATTCCTCTTTTGGTCCCGGAGGCTTATGCAGCGGTGTAAATTTTATTGATATACCAAGCTTTAAAGAACTAATCTTCCAGTCGAGGTTATTTACGATATTTGTTAATCCCAAATGATAAAATATTTCGGGGCTGAGTACAAGTGACTTATCGGAATTAAGTGGCAAATCATAGCTGATGCCTCCCATTATCGAAGCATAAATACCTGCTGATTCCGGAATAGTACCGGATGTGTCGTTTCTTACGCGTGTATGTGTGTCAATAAAAACTCCCCTGTCGGAAGGCTGAATAATTCTCTCTTCCTGTGAGAAATTCTTTTGTGCAATAAAACCGATTCTGGCTCCGCCATAAAGATTAATTCCCAATAACGGATTATATGACAGAAACGGTTCGACACCTATATCCATTATTTTGGCATCAATAGAATGTTGAAATACCCCAATAGCAACGCTGTCAGCAATCCTGACAAAAGTTGATTCATCTGTTGACAATTTGCTGTTAAGAGTAGATAATCCGCCACGTAAACCTATATGGAAAGAATAGGGGAGTTGATATTCCATGCTCAAGCCAAGACTAAATCCCTTACCGGAACCGCTTCTATATGGAGGGCTGCAGCTCGGGATGGTTGGTAATTGTTGAAAATTTGACTTGTCACCGTTCAGGTTATAGTCGCCGTAAATTCCATAAGTCGCCGGGCTGATATACTCACTGACTTCTGTGCTTTTAATTTGTGCAAATAAAATATTTTGAACAAATAAGATAATTACTATTTTCGGGAAAAGCTTACTCAATTTTCAATTTTAATTTCTTTAAATAATAATATAATGTAATTAGTGATACCGATAAATTTTTCAAAAATAGTTTACATATATTTAAGCGGCAAATTTTGTTATTTATTTATAAATTCACGATAATTATTTTCCCGGTTTCAATACTATGTTAATTACCTCGTGAGCCTTCTGGAGGCTTTTTGTATCAACCAGCCCTGACTGCCCAACTTCAGGAGATTCGAGAAGCACTTTGGCTTCTGAAAATCGTTTCAGCAGCATGAGTGCAGTAGCAAGAATAAATTTGCGGAAACCTTCGTTATTGACATTTTCGCTTTTAAAATTCAGCCATTTGTCCAGTCCATCAAAGTCATCTTTATTCAGTGCAATCTGTGCGAGCTTAATGAATACATTTTCCCTCTGTTCAAGAGACAGTTCCGTGGAATTAACAATGCTTTCAAACAAAGCCTTAGCCTTGTCTTTATCGCCTGCGGCAAATTCGGTTTCCGCAAGGTGATAATTATACCAGACGTCTTCAGGTTTTGACTGCAGCTCTTTTTCAAGCAGTTCACGGTTCCTGTCAATTTTTTCCTGACCGGTTTGAATATAACCGTAATGCCTGATTATTATGTCCGAATCAATAATTTCCAAACCCGTTGAAATGATAGAATCGCTGATTTGCTCGTGGATTCTGCCTTCAAACCTAATTTCCTGGTTATTGCGGAAAAGCCTCGAGTAAGTATGTACGGTTTGATAGTCAGGCTTATCCTGTTCGAGCAAATTGACAATTTTTACTTTTATGCCGCCTGCATTTTCATTATTTAGGAAAAATTTATTTTTTAAGAATGAATCCACATCGAGCTCTTCGTCGGCATCTAAAGATAAAATCCAATCTGTCCTCATAAAATTCAGTGCATGATTCCTTGCCTCTGAAAAATCGTCAGTCCATTTTTTGAAATAGATTTCGCATCCGAGCCTCGAACATATAGAAGCGGTTTTGTCTTGGGAACCTGTATCAACTACTACTATCTGCTGAGCTACCGAAAGAACGGAACGAATCGCCCTTTCGACGGTTGCTCCGGCATTTCTGACAATCATAGCTACACCAAGCTCTTGAAGCTTATCCATAAAATAATCCGATATTCAAATTTTATTGATTTATATCTTTACAAAATCGGAAATATTTGAATCAATTACAATATCACAATTTTAAAAAACCGTTCAAAAATCATTTTTGAGCCGTTTCCATGGTGTTTATATATAAAATCGTATTTAGCTTTCCTGTTTAAATATGATAAGGCTAAATATTATGCGACCAACTAAGAAAAAACTTGAAAAGCTATTCGGGCTCAGGATTGCAACTCCGGGCTGGTTTGCCAAACATGTGGCAAACGGAAGATGGAAATATCCCGAACATATTAAGCTGATTGATAAACACTTGGTGTGGCTTACCCAAAGAAAAATCAAGCAGCTAATAATAAACATGCCCCCGCGGCACGGCAAATCCGAATTTATATCAAAATATTTCCCTGCATGGTATCTCGGCACTCATCCCGAACACCGCGTTATTCTCGTTTCATATGAGGCTTCATTCGCTGCGAGCTGGGGCAGGAAAGTCAGGAATCTGTTAGACCAGCACGGAGAGTTTAATTTTGGAATTAAGTTAAATCCTGCCGTAAGAAGTGCCAAAAATTTTGAAGTCATTCCGGTATTCAGAGGGATAAATGCAGGTGGTAGCATGGATACAATGGGTGCAGGCGGTCCCATAACCGGCAAGGGGGCAGACCTGGTTATTCTCGACGACCCTGTAAAAAATGATTCGGAGGCAATGTCAGTTGTAATGAGGGAAAACATTTGGAACTGGTTCAATGCAACTCTTCTGACAAGATTGGAACCGGAAGGTGTTATTGTAATCATTATGACACGCTGGCACGAAGACGATTTGTGCGGAAGAATAATCAGGAATGACCTCGATACAAAATGGAATGTTCTCAGCCTGCCTGCTATTGCCGATGAAGAAGATTTGCTCGGGAGAAAGCCCGGCGAAGCACTTTGGCCATGCCGCTATTCCATTGATAACCTTAATGAAAAGAAGAAAAATATGGGCTCTTATATATTCTCGGCACTTTATCAGCAAAAGCCTATGCCAAACGAAGGGGGAGTATTTAAAAGAAAAAATTTCAGGTATTTCTCGGTCAGGGACGGTATATTCTGCCTTAATCCCTCAAAAGATGATGAAAGAAAAACATTCAGGGCTGAAGATTGCGGTATTTTTGCCACCATGGACCTTGCTGTTACCGATAAGCAGACTTCGGATTATACAGTTGCAATTATTTTTTATATCACGCCTGAAAGCGATGTTCTTATTCTGGAAGTCCTGAGAGTAAGAATGGAAGGAGCAAAACATGTTAAATTCGTCGAAGATATTTATTCCCGGTGGAAGACAGAAATAATAGGAATCGAAAGCACATCTTATCAATTAAAATTAGTCCAGGAACTTAGAAACACAGGATACAACATTCAATCTTTAAAAGCCGACAGGAACAAAGTATCGAGAGCTTTGCCTATTGCCGCAAAGATGGAAAGCGGTAAGGTTTATTTCCGTGAAAATGCACCCTGGCTGATGGATTTTGAAGATGAAATTCTGTGTTTCCCTAAGGGAAGGCATGATGACCAGGTTGATGCTTTTGCTTATACGGCATATATGATTCAGCCAAAAACAGATTCAATGCCTGCAGGTGCAGAAATTAAAAGAATACCGGAATCCGGATTAGCAAGTAAATTTTAGGATTATTTTGTTGATACATACGCCGTTGGGCTCAAAAATTCCCTGTGCCTTATATCCATGATTTCGTCAACCGGTATATTTTCTAACAATGAATACTTTTCCACTAAGGGCTTCATTTTCATTCCGGCTTCAGAAATGCAATGATATAGAAGCATAACCAGCTCATAGTTTGAAAGATGGTCATGGAACAGATTTGTATAGAACCATTTATTCTTAACTTCGCTTGTATCAATAAATTTAATAATTGTTTGAATATTTCTTAAATAATGCCCAAGAGCTTCCTGATGCCTGTTAAAAAAAGTAGTATATGATTCATTCAGGATTGCCTGCACTTCTTCCTTGTCAGGGAACACGGCACCCATCATGTCAACATTGTTATTAAAAATACTTTTGAATTCATTATAATAATTGAAAAAGCATTGCCTGCCTTTAATGAATTTTTCCCTGTTCTCTACAATGTCGAATGTTTCATAAGTGATTGTATTAACGATTTCATTATGAAGAAAAATGAGCTGGAAAAAAGTATTTTCGAATGTCATCATCCACAAAGTCTGGTTTTGTGCCCTGAGTTGCTGAGTTTGTTCGATGACTTCCTGCCTGTTCAGTTCGAACTCATGCCTTTGCGATTTTAATTCTAATCTTTGAAAGCGTAAAGCCTCATAATAAAGCACTACTCCGGCTAATGCCCAAATAGAGCCTACTGTACCTTCGAGAAGCTGTCCTATATTACCTATTTTATTATTCTGAGCAACGCTCACCCAATTGAATACAAATGTATCGAGCACGGAAGCACCGAATATAATTATAATTAAAAGGATACCAACCCATATCAGGGATATTGAAAATCCCTCATAAGAAAAGAATAGCTCTGTCCTTTGTTTTTTCATTAATATTTAATTTCAGATTATTTACCGTATATTTAAGCAAAGTTAATAAAATTTATAATAATTTTTTAAATATATTATTTGCTCATTAATGTTATTTTTTAAATCAATCAAATCCAATTTTCTTTTTTGCCGAATTTATTTATATTGTATCGGTAAAACATTAAAACATTAAGCTATGAAAGAGAACCTTAAGCAAATATCGCCTGTGATTTGGGAAATCGAAAAGGGTGTTAAAAGCTTTATGAACACACCCGCAAGAGTATTTGCAACAGAAGAGATGCTCCCACAGATTACGAAGGATAGGACACTCGACCAACTTGTGAATGTAACGAGCCTTCCCGGTATCCTGTCCCATGCCATAGTGATGCCCGATGCCCACGAAGGTTATGGTTTCCCTATTGGCGGTCTGGCGGCAATGGATTTGGATGAAGGCGTCATCTCTCCAGGCGGCATAGGTTATGATATAAACTGTGGAATCAGGCTTCTCAAGACACAATTTGAACTGGATGATATAAAAGAAAGAATCCCTGCTCTTGCTAAAGAAATTTACCGTGCAGTCCCTTCCGGTGTAGGAAAAAGCGGCAGGACAGTGCTAAATGAAAAAGAAATGGAAAAAGTACTGAATTACGGTTGTAAATGGGCTGAGCAGGAAGGATATGCCGAAGAATATGACTTAAGGAATATCGAATCGGGTGGTTACCTTGAATCTGCCGATGCTTCCGCAGTTTACCAGAATGCAAAAGGAAGGGGCAGAGACCAGCTCGGCACTATGGGTGCGGGTAATCATTTCGTGGAAATAAATTATGTACAGCAAATATACGACGAAAACATTGCACAAGTTTACGGATTGCATACTAAACAAATCGTCATCCAGGTTCACACAGGCTCACGGGGCTTGGGACACCAGGTAGCCACGGATTATATCCGCAAGATGGTATCGCTTGTTCCGGCTTATGGCATAAACCTGCCTGACAGGGAGCTTTCCTGCGTTCCTATTTCATCGCCTGAAGGGAAAGCTTATTTCGCTGCCATGTGTGCCTCTGCGAATTTTGCATGGGCAAACCGCCAGATTATTACATGGGAAATCAGGGAAGCAATGCGTAGTGTTTTCGGCAAAAGCATGGGTCAGATTGATTTGTTATATGATGTTGCTCACAACATTGCAAAAATAGAAGAACATATTATTAACGGCGAAAAGCAGAAGGTTATGGTTCACCGTAAAGGTGCTACCAGGGCTTTCCCTGCGGGGCATCCCGACCTTACTCCCGAATTCCGCAGTGTCGGACAGCCCGTTCTAATACCTGGGAGCATGGGGACGGCATCTTACGTGCTTACCGGGATGCCGGGAAGCATGGAATACAGCTTCGGTTCTACCTGCCACGGCTCGGGGAGGCTTTTGTCCCGTACTGCCGCGAGGAAAAGAATAAGGGGGGAGGAATTGAAGCAGGAACTTCTCAGCCATGGCATCGAGGTCGAGACAAGCTCGATGAAAGGCCTGGCAGAAGAAGCACCGGAAGCATACAAAGATGTCGAATCCGTCGTTGACGTCGTCGAGCAGGCAGGCATAGCAAAGAGAATAGCGAGGCTCAAGCCTCTTGCAGTGATTAAGGGATGATTTTAATTATCGGAATTCAGTAATACTTTTCAAAAAGCGGGTCAACCATTGTGAAGCGGCATATTTCATCGTCGTATTTACGCACACCGAAGTCGCCGGGATTCGATTCGCGGTCTTTTTCTTTGCCTATAAAGCTTAGACTTTGAGTTATGTGTGTATTCAAAGAATTAAAAATTAAAATCTTATAACATAGCAACTTTATAGAATGCAGGCTTATAGCGGGGTTTTGGAATAATCTTATTGTTTTTCCTTGCTGAATCCAGCCATATTTCTTTTGCAATTAAAACCTCTTTTAAGGCTTCTTCGGGAGTATCACCCGATACGGAACAATACTTCAGGTCTGGGATGTCCGCAATATAGCATCCATCCTCATCGCTGTAAAAAATATTAATATGGTAGTCTTTCATTATCTATCCTCCGGCTTTAAGTCGTACTTTTCAATCAGAGATAAAAATTGTTTTATCTGATAGGGTTTAACCTCTCCTTTGAAGTTCTGAATATTAATTAATTCAGAAATTCCCGCTCTTTTATAAATATTATGACTTCCTTTTGTTCTGTCTAATTTAAAGCCAAAATCTTCGATGAGTAAGACGAAATCATCGAACTTTACATTTTTAGTATTAGTCAGAATTCTTTTAAATAATTTTTCTGTAATCATTATACCAATTTAACAAAAGAGAAACAAATCAAAATCGGTTTGTTCATCCTATACTGCTCCGGTGACCAGCCGTAATACTTTTCAAACAGCGGGTAAACCATTGTGAAATTAGGGTATTTAATTTTACAATTCGTCAAACTCTTTCTTTGATAGTTTTGCCTGCTTGAAAATTGCATTAAATTTTCCCGCAGGAACATCCTTTGTATGCACCGCGACATAAGTCTGTCTCCCGTCTTCATGCCTTAAAATAACATGTGAACCGCTTTCTCTCCGAATCCTGAAGCCGGCTCTAATTAGCTTCGCTAAGATTTCCGATGCTTAGTAAGGCATTTACATCTCGATTGTAGAGAATAAATATTCTTCGTTTAAATTAACAGATTCATTATTTGCTTTTTTTTCATCGAGCCAGAGCTTTATCAAATCACTCGCGTCTGACTTTGCACCCTCGATACCCAAGCCATGAGTAGTCAGGTTCAGTGCCGGTATATGAGCATAAAAAGAGCCTTCAGGCAGGCTTTGGTCATTTATCTTTTCATAAAGAACCGGTATATTCATTTTTACACCTTAAGTTTTTAATGTGATTAACGAAATCGCTTGAACGTTTATTGTCTTATTACTACTCTGCGGCCAGCCGTAATAATATTCAAGCATCGGATTAAAATTAATGAAAAGGATTGTTTTAAAGTAAAATAAAATTTTTTTAAAATGCAAGAGCGAACCTGAGGATTTCGAACCAATGTATTAATACACGGTAGCCGAGTATTGTTCCGAAGCCAATGAGTGTGAATCCTGCAAACTGGTGTATGCGGGCGAGAAATTGAGGTGACATCCTGTCCTTGTAATGGAGCACTACCCTTATTATGGCATAAAGCCAGAGGAAATTACCAAAACCGAAGCCGAGTGAAAAGATTATATTATTGATTATCCTGTTCTCAATTATCCCGAAGCTGTGAACATTCATCGTTACATAAGCTATCGAAGGCAGGAATGTCGGGTTGGCTATGTTTGCTATTGCAACTGCGATTCCCAAAAGAAAAGGCCCCTTATGTGCAAGGTTGTCGAGAAATTTATTCCGGCTCGAGAGCAATTCAGGGTCCGGCTTAACGACTTTGTCCTTTATCCTGAATTGAATTATGCCGAATATTATGACAGAAACGATTACGAGAATCTGGAAAATCAGTACGATAATGGGATGCTTCTTGAAAAAGTCGGTAACGAGTGCTACTATAGCAGAAGCCGCGAACATGGATACCATACAGTAGAAGAAATCCATAAGTCCAGTGCCCAGCGATGCAGAAACGCTGTGCTTAAGCCCTTTATTCAACCCTAATTTTAATACCGTTACTGCAACCGGGCCGGGTGGTATCCCCATCACAACCCCGATTATAATACCTGCTAATAAAGCAACAAACATTAAAAATTAATCTCCGAACTTTTTTCGTTATTAACTTTGAAAAACAAAGATAATAAAAAGTGTGCAAAAAATTACACACAAAATGAATTTTTTTTTCGGTTTAATATTTTACTTCGGGTATTTGCCGATTATTTTGTTCACAAACCTATGGAACTTGTGGAAGCCGGGAACCGGCTCGGAGTACATAAGAATGCATTCTTTGTATATCAGGTTAATATCTTTACCTGACAGGAAATCAATAACTTCTTTTGTTTCAGAGAATTGCTGAATCCAGATGTTTTTGATTCCTTTGTCCGATGCATTCTCGGCAATTCTGAAAGTTTCGGATTTTGGAGTAAGAATAATTACTCCGTCCACATCGCCTGGTAGGGAAGCAACATCCCTGAAGCATACATCACCTTCAAGCGAATCAATGTTCGGATTGACAGGAAGTACATTATAACCCCTCGTTTTGAGTTCATGATAAGCGGCATAGCCAAACTTTTTTGTGTTTCTCGAAACACCTACAACGGCTAATTTCTTTGACGATAAAAATTCCTGAAGCGACTTCTTTGTAATCATATTCATCCTTAATATATTATAATAATGTTTATATTTATATAAACGTAATATCAGTCTGAGCGGAGTCGAAGACTGATTTTCAAGTGTTTTTTCATATTTCGACTATGTTCAATATAATAAAATAGATTAAATTCAGTAAAAAAAAACAATCACCCATACTTTTCCAGTTCCTCAATGTCATTAAAATGGTGCCTCACTGTGCCAATGACTTGGTAATCCTCATGCCCTTTACCGGCAACGAGGAGAATGTCGTTTTCTCTGGCTAATCCGCAGGCATATGCAATAGCTTCAGCCCTGTTTGAAATCTGGAGAACCTTCTGCTTGTCTTCCTTGCCGATGCCGAAATAAATATCATGTATGATTTTTGCGGAATCCTCCGTCCTGGGGTTGTCGTCTGTAATAATCGTGTAATCCGCAATCTTTGCAGAAAGCCTTCCCATGACCGGGCGTTTCGTTTTGTCCCTGTCTCCGCCGCAGCCAAAAACACAAATCAGCCTGTTATTCCCGTTTCCCGATGACTCCATTACATCGCGGCAGGCTTTCAGTGCCTTTTCCAATGCATCGGGTGTGTGTGCATAATCAACCAGTGCGACAGCTTTATTTTTGAGAATGATTTTCTGCATTCTGCCGGGTGCTCCCCGGGCATCCGCTAAACCTGATATGATTTTTTCGATTTCAATTCCCATCCCTAAACAGGTAGTCGCAGCGAATGCAGCATTTTCTATATTGAACCTGCCGATTAATCCGGTTCTGAAATTATATTTTTTCCCTTCGCTCAAGAGTGAAAAATCGGAATAATCGGGATGGAGAGATTCGTCCATTATTTGAATATCGTTGCCGGATTTCCTCCCGATTCTTATTTGCTTTTTGGCTTTGCAATTCTTCAGCATGAAATCCGAATAATCAACGTCTCCGTTGACGATTGCCAGGGCATCTCTGCCGAGCATGTCGAACAGGTTCTTCTTTGCCGAGGCATAATCTTCCATCGTTTTGTGATAATCCAGGTGGTCATGCGTCAGGTTAGTGAAAATAGCCGCATCGAATTTGATTCCGTCAATCCTGTGCTGGTGCAGGGCATGGGAGGAAACTTCCATCGCAACAGCCTGAACGCCCGCTTCCTTCATCTTTTCAAAATAACAGGATAACTGAAGAGGGTCGGGCGTCGTGTGCGTCGCAGGATAAGACTCATCTCCGAAATAAATTCCCGTCGTACCTATGATACCCGACGAATAGCCCACGGATTCGAGCAAAGACCTCAGAAGGAAAGTGAGCGTGGTTTTACCGTTCGTTCCGGTAATGCCGATGACCTTCATCTCCTTCGTGGGGTTGTCGAAAAAGTTATGAGCCATTATAGCAAGAGCGGTTCTCGTGTCAGGCAAGGTGATTATGGTAACGCCATCCTTAAAGCCCTCCTGCTTTTCATATTTTTCGCAGACGACAGCTTTCGTCCCGCGGGAAAGGACACCATCAATAAAATCATGCCCGTCAAACTGCCCGCCCCTGATGGCGACAAAGAGTGAACCCTCATTGCACAGCCTCGAGTCCTGCTCTATCGAGTCAACATTTATATCCGCCGAGCCGCATACGAGTTTGTACTGCAATCCCCCGAGCAATTCTTTAAGTGTTCTCATACAAAAAACAATTTAGCTTTCAAATTCAAATACAAAATAAAAGAATGGCGAACTAAAATGCAAAGATAATAAAGAATTGGGGGATGGGGGGGGGGGGGGAATTTTGAA
>DAHXMP010000424.1 GCA_027371665.1 Bacteroidota bacterium
ATTCTGTATCTCTTTCCAGTTATCGGCACCTTAGGCCTGAATACAACCTGACCGTTATTATCTGTGATTTCATCCTGTATCGAATTTGTTGAACTTTGCGTCAGGTCGTACAGGTGAACATTTACGTTGCCTAAAGGTGCCCGGTTCGACGGATTTGCAGAGTCAGCAATAAAAACATTTGCCTGGAGAACATATGGATTAGTATCAGAAGGCAATGTAGTATCCATACATCCGGTAACGGCAAACATAATAGAAATAACCGTAACGAGCATCATCGTTAATATTCTGTTAGTATATTTGGTTTCCATGGCGATATATTCAATTGTGAAACAATTACTCATCATTAAAATGTCAAACCGAATCTTAGTAAAAGCACTTTGGAATTCCTGTATAAATACTTAAACTCTTCAGGTGTATTTGTACACGCTAAGCACGGTGGCAAAGGCAGATTCATTACCCTTAAACCTATGTCAGCAGAAAAATCCATGGAACAGGTTACAGCAAAATCGTAACCGATTCCAAGTCCATAAAAGTATCTCTGGAAATCAATGCTTTTACCAAACACAGGGGCTTTTGTCTTAAAATCCAACGGTAACCCCAAATTTCCATAAAGGTACCATGAATTGCAATTGTCGGAATTTACCGGTGGCTTTTGATTAAAGGTATATCTGCCGTGCAGGCCTAACGGAACGAAAACCGACCCGTCAAGCGGCCAGGCACCTGTGATGAATCCAAGCTGAAATCGTCCGCCCGGGTCTATGAATGGAACATCCCATAATCCAGCAACTTCTAAACCCAATACTAATGTTGAACCTCCTTCATCAAAGTTTAGAAAGGATGACTTGTATGGTGTTGAAATCCCGGGCTTATAATACTCTGACTGGACTCCCCGGTATCCGACTGCACCCCTTATCTCAAATTTATCGAAGAGCCAAATTCCGCTCCTTTGCCTGCAGCAGCCAGCAAGTGGTTCGAGGTCTTTAACTTCCACTTGTGATGGCGGCTGGAGAGGGTCGCTCACATAAGTTATTCTTTGCACCCTCGAAACAGGCACGTCATATACCGGCGGTTTCTCATCCGGGGAGCATGGGACACCTAAAACATGCACTCTTGCTTCCCTTTCCTCATCGGCAGGTATCAGTGTCGGTTTCTCAGCCGATTTGATAGATTGCAGTTTTACATCAGGATTACATTTATCGGTTAGCGGCACATCGGTTTTCTTTAATTCTACATTCCAGGTAATCACATTCTTTGAAGTGCTGCATGAGGTCAGCAAAATCGAGACAAAAAATAGAACTTTTAACGGAAATGTTCCGATAGCTAAAAACATA
>DAHXMP010000463.1 GCA_027371665.1 Bacteroidota bacterium
TATGTTTATATCAATTACAAGTCCTTTAAAATCTTCTCTAAAACGTATATTCGACCCTCCCCCGAGAATTTAGCATTTGTTGTTTTTGAATAATCTTGATTCGAGCAATTCAGCAAGTTCGTAAGAACTCGCCACAGAAACATAATAGTCTGCCTTTACATCTATACCGAAAGTATTATGCAGTTTTAGTGAGTAATTTCTTTTTATTTTCACATATTCTCCGAAAAAAATTTCAGGCTGTTCTTCTGTGTATTTGCAATTAAGAACAGCCCAAAACTAAGAATAAATCCGAAGTTTCTCAAATTATTTAAGACTTGGCCCCAGCATTTTTTCGGGCCTGACAAATTCATCGAATTTTTCTGCTGTTAGTATCCCCAGCTTAATTGCCGCATCTTTTAACGAAGTATTGTTATGGTGAGCATACTTGGCAATTTTTGCCGAGTTATCATAACCGATATGCGGGTTCAGAGCCGTTACAAGCATAAGAGTGTTATTCATATAATAATTCAATTTGTCTTTGTTTGCTTCAATACCTGTTGCACAATGTTCATTGAACATTCTCGCAGTATCGGCAAGCAGTCTCACGCTTTGCAGGAAATTGTAAATTATCACAGGTTTGAAAACATTCAATTCAAAATTACCCGAAGCACCGCCTAAGTTTACTGCTACGTCGTTAGCCATTACCTGGACAGCCACCATCGTCATAGCTTCCGATTGTGTCGGATTTACTTTTCCTGGCATGATTGAAGAACCCGGTTCGTTCTCCGGAATATTCAGCTCTCCGAGTCCGCAGCGCGGTCCTGAAGCGAGCCATCGAACATCGTTTGCAATTTTCATAAATGAAGCGGCTATTGATTTCATAGCTCCATGTGCGAAGACTAATGCGTCGTGTGTTGCCAGTGCTTCGAATTTGTTGGGAGCACTCACAAAAGGAAGCCCCGTCAGTTCGGCAATTTTTTTCGCAGACCTTTCTGCAAATTCGGGATGTGCATTTAATCCCGTACCGACAGCAGTACCACCCAAAGCTAATTCATACAAGCCGGGTAAAACGAGATTAATTCTAATGATAGCCATATCGAGCTGCTGGACATAACCCGAAAATTCCTGACCGAGTGTTAAAGGAACCGCATCCATCAGGTGTGTTCTTCCGGATTTTATAATGTCTTTAAATTCCTCTGATTTTTTATGTAATGTCTCTCTCAGAATTGCTAATGAAGGCAACAGTCTGTGGTTGATTTGTTCTGCCGCCGCAATGTGCATAGCAGTAGGAAAAGTGTCGTTCGAGCTTTGGGATTTATTTACATCGTCATTCGGATGAACAGGCTTCTTGCTTCCCATTTCACCGCCTGCAATCTCAATTGCACGGTTTGAGATTACTTCGTTGCTGTTCATATTCGATTGAGTCCCCGACCCCGTCTGCCAGATGGATAGTGGAAAGTGAGCATCGAGTTTACCCCCGATAACTTCGTCTGCGGCTTTAACAATTAATTCTGCTTTGTCTTTAGGCAGAACTCCCAAATCTGCATTAACGAGTGCGGCGGCTTTTTTCAGGATACCCATTGCTCGTATGATTTCACGCGGCATTTTCTCGATGCCAATTTCAAAGTGAATAAGTGACCGGGCTGATTGTGCTCCCCAGTAAACATCGGATGGAACTTCGATTTCACCCATTGAATCTTTTTCAATTCTTGTTTTCATTTTAAAATCCGGTTTGTTTTACATATTGTAATAATTGTTTTATAGAATAATTTAACTTACAAAATAATTTAAAAAAGAGGAAATTGCGGCTGTTAATAATGTTTAATTGTACTGTCTAAAATATTTTTTAAAAAATATATTTATAAATATTTGATTTAAAGAAATTTTTCATCACATCCCCGGCTGATCAATGAACAGCTCCAGAGACGATTTTCCGGATTTTGTTCGATTATTATTCGTATAAGGTTCAGTAAGGCTCTCCACATACTTCCCTATAATATCAAATTCGAGATTTAGTTCGGTTCCTGTTTTCAATTCTTTGAAGGTAGTTGTTTCCCAAGTATGGGGAATTACTGAAACCATAAACCGGTTGATATCTTTTTTTGCAATGGTAAGGCTGACTCCGTCAATACATATCGAACCGAGTGGAACGACATATTTTGAAAATTCGGAGGGAAATTCAATCCAAATCAATTTCCCGGTTCCTTCACTTTGAATTTTTTGCACTCTGCCTGTGCAGTCAACATGTCCCTGCACGAGATGCCCTCCAAGCCTTCCTCCGAGCTTCATAGCTCTTTCTAAGTTAATTTTTCTTCCAGCCGTGAATTGTCCTAAAGTCGTTTTACGAATTGTTTCTTCGACAGCTTCAGTTGTAAAATCGTAGTTGGTTCTCGATACAACCGTAAGGCATACGCCGTTGACAGCAACTGAATCATCTATTTTTAAATCATCCAAAACGGTTTTTGCAGTTACTGAAATTCTTTTCGAACCGGAAACCGTCGTAATACTTTTTAAAGTTCCTATTTCTTCGATTAAACCTGTAAACATTGGTATCCTAAATAATTTTACTGCTAATATAATATTTTTTTAAGAAACCCTGCTAGTAACAAAAACGAGGTCAATACGCCTGTTCTCTAAATTTACATGAGAAATTCTTACACGAATTCTCTGGCCGAAACTTATAACTTTCTTTTTATTGCTTCCAACAAGCCTTTGTCCCTTTTCATCATAATTATAATAATCGTCTCTTAAATCCCTCATATGTAGCAAACCTTCAGCATACAAATCATCGAGAAGGACAAAGGCACCGAAATTTACTATTCCTGATACTGTGCCAAAAAATTCTTTACCGATAAAATGTTTTGCCATTATTGATTGGGTAAGCTTGACAGAAGCCCTTTCGGCTTCTGTTGCTACTCTTTCTCTTTCTGTACAATATTCTCCTATTTCCTTTAGCTCGTTTTCAAGATTCCTTGTTCTTTCAGCTTTAATCGTTCCGTTTGAATATTCTTTTATCAATCTGTGAACGATTAGGTCAGGGTATCTTCTTATCGGCGAGGTAAAATGTGTGTAATTTTTAAAACCTAAGCCGTAATGACCGATGTTTTCGGTTGAATACTCGGCTTTTGCCATTGCTCTTAAAAGTAATTGATTAGCTATAGGCTTCTCAGGACGGTTCTCAAACTTCCTGAGAAACTTGTTTATTTCCTTCGAGTTCCTCACATTAAATGCTAATTCGATATTAAAAGTCTTAAAAAATTCTTTTACCTCGTTTATTCTTTCCGGCAGAGGTTCATCGTGTACCCTGTATAAAAAGGGGAGAGTGCCATTATAATTTTGATGTTTTGAAAGAATTTTAATATGTGAGGCTACCGCCTGGTTCGCAACCAGCATACACTCTTCGACCAGATTCGTTGCCGGAGTGCTTTTTTTCAATTTTGCTTCCAATGGTTCTTTGTTTTCATCGAGAATGAATTTTACTTCCGAAGTATCGAAATCTATACCGCCTTTGTCAAATCTTTTTTTTCTTAGTGTACAGGCAAGTTTGTTAAGATTAATCAGCATTTCGGAATAATCTCCATTACCCGTTTTTAATATCTCATCAACTTCATCGTAAGTAAATCTTCTCTTACTTTTTATTATGGACTTTTGAATATTGTAAGTATTTAATGTACCTGTCTTTGTATATTCCAAAAATACAGAAAAAGCAAGACGGACTCTATTCGGTTGCAGTGAGCAAATTTTATTTGAAAGAATTTCCGGGAGCATTGGTATAACGCGGTCAACGAGATAGACGCTATTCCCGCGCCGGCGTGCTTCAGTGTCAATAATTGTTCCCTCTTTAACATAATGACTGACATCTGCAATGTGGACTCCGAGTTTATAATTTCCGTTAGGCAGGAATTCTAGAGAAAGAGCATCATCAAAATCTTTAGCATCATTCGGGTCAATTGTTACGATAACTTTTTTTCTTAAATCAGTTCTTTTGTTTATTAATCCGCTATTTACTGGTTTGGCTGCCTTCTCAGCTTCTTTTATCACATCTAATACAAAATCGTTCGGAAGATGAAATTCATTTATAACAGAACCATAATCTGTTATAAACTTTTTTGACTTCTTCAGAATTTCCTTTACTTCAGCCTGGGGAGTTTGCATGCCTTCATCCGACTCTATCATATTTGCTAATACTCTATCCCCGTTTTTTGCTCCGTTTAGATATTTCTGCGGTACCAGGAAATCTACATAATATTTATAGCTCTCCGGTATAAGATAATTAAAACCGCCGTCAAATTCTATTATGCCGATAACCGTGTGTTCTGCTCTCGATACAACCTTGACAACCTCACCCCTGTATTTTTCGCCTTTATGTAAATGTAAAAGTTTTACCTCGACCGTATCACCCTCGAATGAATACATCAGGTGTTTCTTTTTGATAGAAATTCTTTTGAAATTCTTCATTTTCGTATCAACATAAGCACTGTTATTCCGGATTTTTACAATCCCTTTGATTATTTCGTTTTCATCATTATTTTGTAGTGAATATCTTCTTCTTGTTGATTTTTCAATAATGTTATGATTACTTAATTCTTTTAATACCAATTTTAGTTTTTGATAATCAGAGGTATCAGATTTTATACAAAGATATTTTGACAATTCATGAAGTTGAACGGGCCTGTTGAATTCTTTTAGAGTATTTAATATTTTTTCAGAAAGTATATTTTTTTCCATCTTGTTTTGCTTATTTTATTATTATAGACGTATCAAATGCATTTAACTTTACGCCTGAAGGATGAAAAAATTTTTTTTCTTGGTGATTAATTATCATGTGAAAACTGTTACGCAATTTGTTTTCCCTGCCGAAATTTCAAGGACTTTTTTTGTGTTGGAAACAAGCTCGTCAACTTTTTTTAGTTTTCCTGCCTCTGCGAGGCCAATACTTACTGTAACATTAAATCTTTTTGCATTAATTGCGAAGTCGGATGTGGCTATTTCCGAACGTAGTCTTTCTGCCCAGATTTTTGATTCACTAAGGCTTACTCCTACCATTACAATTCCTAATGTAGTCGAATCAACTCTTCCGAAAATGTCATAACTCCTGATATGTTTGTGAATGATTTTAACGACATGATTGAATACCTGTTCCAACCTGTCCCGGTGTTGTTCGGGGTCAAAAGAGGCATACCTGTCAACCTGAACAAGGCAGAAAGTAAAATTACCCTTGCTTGCTACATTTCTTTGTAATTCTTCTTCAAGACGCTGATATAGTGCAGGCGGGTTGTATAGCCCTGTTGCAATATCTATCAGTGAGCTGAATTGTAAAACTTTGAAAAATTGTATTTGTTCAAGCGATGCTCCGGCATGTTCCCCTAATGTTTCAAGTATATTTACATCGTATGATGTCATATTCGTCGGGCTTTTCCCTTCGACAAACAATGCTCCGTAATTATTCGTAAAAGTCTTTAACGGAACTGCAACAAAATAGCCTTTTCCTGAATGTGCTTCATTAGGATTAAATCGTATCGTTTGCTCTTCGACAGGTGACTCATATACTTGAAACATTAGGGGAACATGCCGGAGCATCGCTTGAACAAATACAATTTTTC
>DAHXMP010000464.1 GCA_027371665.1 Bacteroidota bacterium
CTTTACTTCTTCAATGCTCATAAATTACCTTAGCTTTATGAAGAACATCATCCCGGAAAAATCTGCTTAAATCTCCTGCAGTTCTTAAATCAATTTTATGTCCTAATTTTTCGGTAAGCTCCAGTTCCATGCCGCTGAATGTAAACAAATCAGGAACATGAGCCTTGTCAAATTCGGCTAATAAATCAATGTCGCTACTGCTTTCGTCATATTTATCTGTTAAATAAGAACCGAAAACCGATAATTTTTTAATATGGTATTTCTCGCAGAACTGATTCAATATTTCCAAATCAATTTCAGTTTTTTTTTCATAATTAGTCCTTAGATTTTTGCAAATCTAATATTAATCAGGCTGAAATCAAATTACATTATACAGATTCTCATATTTCTTTCCTTTTTAAAACTCAAAAATACATTCTTCCCCAAAATTCTTTTTTTTGTAAAAAACCGCTTTATTAGATAATTTTGAATAAATAATTTTTTACTCTATTTAAGGAGAAACATGGCTGAGAAAAAATACTACATCAATCCAAAAAGAACCGTAGAACACTTCGATATAAAAAAACACGACGTTATTTCGCTGGTTGATTCAATGGGTAAAATGGCTTTTCAGGCTCGTAACCTTCACAGGGCGGCAGGAATATATGTGAAAATGCTCCAGGACAGGAAATGCTCCGTTATCCTCACTCTTGCAGGTTCCCTGTTTAGTGCTGGATTGAAGAATGTTGTGCTCGACATGATTAAAAACAACATGGTTGATGCCATCGTTTCTACCGGTGCGATAATCGTTGACCAGGACTTCCTCGAAGCTCTCGGTTTCAAGCATTACCAGGGAACACCCTTTGTGGATGATAACGAACTTCGCAACCTGATGATTGACAGGATATACGACACGTACATTGACGAGGAAGAGCTACGCTACTGCGACATGACAATAGCAGAGATTGCCGCTTCTCTCCAGCCGCGTCCCTACAGTTCCCGCGAATTTATTATAGAAATGGGGAAGTGGCTTGTGGCAAATAAAAAAGGGAAGGACTCAGTCGTCAAAACCGCTTATGAATGTGGTGTACCAATTTTCGTCCCTGCATTTTCAGATTGCTCTGCGGGTTTCGGTTTGATTCATCATCAATACAATGCCAAGGGACCGGTTGTTTCTATTGATTCGGCTAAAGACTTTCTCGAGCTGACAAAAATCAAGATTAGAGCTGCTGACACCGGTATATTCATGGTCGGCGGCGGCGTTCCTAAGAATTTCACGCAGGATGTCGTGGTTGCCTGCGACGTTCTCGGCGTTCAGAAGGAAATGCACAAGTATGCAATTCAGATTACCGTTGCCGACGAGAGGGACGGCGGCTTGTCGGGCTCCACGCTCAAAGAGGCAAGTTCATGGGGCAAGGTCGAGACTACTTTCGAGCAGATGGTTTACAGCGAGGCTACGATTGCTTTGCCGTTAATTGCTTCTTATGCTTATCACTCGGAAGCATGGAAAACAAGGAAGATAAAAAGATATAATGATTTTCTCGACGGAGTCAAAGAGAGCAAGTAAAAGCATAGAATAAAATTTTCAATTTTTGAATTTTCAATTGTGGTTTTACTTAATTGTTGTTTCCTAAATATCTCAGTCTGAGCGGAGTCGAAGACTGATAAAACAGGTTTCACTATCCGGCTAAGCTTATTTTGACATTCAATTTTTCGGGGAGGAGCTTTATGATGAAAATAATTCTTTATTCTTTCCTCTTTATGGCTAATGCACTTATTATGCAAAATACAAATCTTTCTCAAAATCAAAATACTATAAAAAGTACAATGAATAAATCAAATACAAGAAACATGCTCGACACAGTCGGATTTGCGAGCAAGACCGGGCAAATGGAAAAGGTAATTCAAATGATTGAAGAAAGCCAGGGGAGGTTACTAAAAAAATACAGAGCGGAAAATAAGGGAACAACTCCATGGAAAGTGGTTATCAGCCCGCATGATGATTATGCCTATGTAGGCTATTTATATCCCGAACTCCTCGCAGATGTGAAAGCAAGTACTGTCCTGCTTTTCGGGGTTTGCCACAAAGCAACCCTGTTCGGTATGGAAAATAAAATTATATTCGACGGTTTTAAACAATGGAAAGTTGCAAACGGATTGGTGGCAGTGTCTCCGCTTCGGGATGAGCTTATCGCGGAAATGCCGAAAGATTTGTATTTAATAAATGATACAGTGCAGTCTGCAGAACATTCTGTCGAAGCTATTGTACCCTGGCTGAAGCAATTCAATAAAAATGTACGGATTATCAGTGTTCTCGTTCCTTATATGAATTTTGAAAGGATGAAAGCTATAGCAAAACACTTGTCAGATGCTATAAGTAAGGTAATTAAAAAGCATGAATTTGCATGGGGAAAGGATTTTGCTATTATTATTTCGAGCGATGCCGCGCATTATGGTGATTCGGCTTGGGGCGGTAAAAATTATGCTTTTTGCGGTACGGGTAAAACAGGCTATCAAAAAGCCCTGATACACGAACATGAGATTATTGACAAATGTCTGACCAAAGTAATTTCTCCTCAAAAAATCGAAAAATTCACAAAATATACTGTTAAAGAAGAAGACTTTAAAGACTACAAATGGACCTGGTGCGGCAGGTATTCGATTCCTTTCGGCTTGCTGACTGCTTATTATCTGGGTGAGCAGACAGTAAATAAATTGAAAGGCAGGTTAGCCGGATACTCGACAAGCTTAGAGAACGAGCCACTGAACGTTAAGCCTATCGGAATGGGAACGACAGCACCGGCTACGCTAAGGCACTGGGTCGGCTATGCTGCGATTGGGTACAGATAGATTATAAAATTTTCAATTAATTTTTAATGATTGAATTTTTAAACAATCTTAATAATTTTCTCGCAAAGCCGCTAAGTCGCAAAGAAACGCAAATTGTCAGAACCTCTGATTAAGCTGATTAGACTGATTTCACCTTACACTAAATCAATCTCCAAAAGGTGATGGACTTGGAAAATGATTAAAATAATTTATCCGAAATTATACATTTTACATTAAAATCTTACCGCTATTCATCATTATTTCCAAATTGTTGAAACTTAATTTATGTTTTCACGTATTATTTTTTACGTGTATTATTTTTGTTTTAATATACAAGGATTTCTTAGAGACTCCTGGAATTTTTTTTTAATCATTACAAATAATATTATTATTTTTCAGGAGATTACACATGCTTAAACTCAAATCTTTACTTCCTGCTTTATTTATTTTCTTTTGTAGTGCCAACCTGTTTTCCCAGCCTGTTACCGAAGCTGAACAGAATGAAAACCTTACGGCTCTCATAGGCAATTACAAAATATCATATATTTACAACGGCTTTAATGATGAATGGCGTCCCTTAACAAAGAGGACTTTTACTTATAAAGAAAACATGAAACCTCTCGAGTACATTCAGCAGAAAAGCATGGGCGACAACTGGAGTAATTCATCTAAGTATATTTATGCTTACAACAGCAATGACAGCCTTGCATGTTTAACCGAAATGGAAGGCAACCTTAACGATTTTTATAATTCACGGTTAACGAGCTTATTATATGATGAACAGGGAAATATTACAGAAAGGCTCACAGAAAACTGGTATAGTGATGCCTGGGAAAACCACTCTAAATTTACTTATGAGTATAATTCTATGCGAAATTTAACCCTGCTATTTTATCAAACCTGGGACGGTAGTGAATGGATAAACACTCAGAAAACTATATTCACTTACCTTAATGATACTCTTTTATCTGAACAACTAATTCAAAACTGGGCAGACAGCATTTGGACCAATGTTCAGAAAGTGAAATTTGAATATGATAATAACGGAAATTTAAAGGAACAAAAAACCTCTCTGTGGGACAGCGTAGACTGGGCTGATAATAACAGGGAAACAAGAGAATATAATGATAAAGGGAATCTTGCCGAAGTTGTTTACGACACATGGAACAGTGAAAATTGGGAAAATACAGGGAAGAACCTATACACTTATAATGACAAAGATTTGGTCGTCGAAATAGTGAATATGCAATGGTCCGATGGTGCTTGGATACCGAATGTAAGAGTCAATATTGATTATAATGATAATGACAGGCAGGTTTATATCGTCAGGAAAATGTGGCAGAACCAGGATTGGCAAAACTATTCACAATCTTTTTATCAATATGAGAATAATGAATGGCTGAATGAGTTCAGAAAGCAATTCTGGTCGGACGGTAATTGGTCAAACGATAAACTGATTGTTTATGACTATAACCGTACCGGAGTTGATGAGAATGATAAATCATTTTGTTCAAATTTAACAGGCAGTCCGAATCCATTCAGGGAAACAACGACAATAAGCTACTACGTGGAAGTTCCCGGTTATTCAGAAATAAACATTTATGACCAGCTGGGTAATTTTGTAATGTCGCTCGATAAAGGCTGGAAGGCTCAGGGAAGCCGTAATATTGTTTTCGATGCATCATCTCTTACACAGGGTGTATATTATTGCAAAATCCAAATCGGAAAAATCGTTCTCACTGAGAAATTGCTGATGATAAAATAACTCGATATATCTATTAACAGCCGGGGGTGTAATCATCACCTCCGGTCTGATTAATTTTAACGAACATCTTAGTTATTCCACCTAAAATAAAAAAAGGGCTTATTAAAACACTAAAAAGTCTATAAGTATAAAAAAAAGGCACGGAGTGCCGTGCCTTACTGCATTTTAATAAAATTCAGATTAAAGTTTTATTCATGTGCCAGTGGGTCGGGATTGCCGTCCGGGTCGCCTGTTACATAACCGTTATAATGTATAGTTCCTCCGTTATATAACATGATGCCTGCAACATGGGGTGCTGACATAGAAGTACCGCTCATTGTGGCATAACCGCCATTCTTATAAGTCGAATAAACATTTACTCCCGGTGCACAATAATTTACCGGGTTGCCATAATTTGAAAAGTATGCCCATGTTCCGGTATTGTTGCAGGCAGAAATTGCATATATGTGATTGGCGTCGCTGGCACTTGCAGGAGAGAAATTGCTTGCATCTGCGGCGCTGTTCCCTGCTGCTATACTGATATAAACACCATGACTTCCAAGATTAGTAACAGCATCATTAACAGGCTGGTAATAACTGCTTCCAAAGCTCATATTTGCAACATCTCCTGCAACGGCATGATTTGCCACATAATTAATGCCTGCAATAACTGCAGACATTGTTCCGCTGCCTTGCCTGTTTAGTACTTTGACCGCGACCACTTTTGCACCCGGACAAACTCCTACAACACCTATACTATTGTTCCTTGCGGCAATTATTCCCGATACATGGCTCCCATGGCCGTTAAGGTCATTTGGGGACGATTCAGATGAAACGAATGATATGCTTTTAGAAACATCAACATTGAGGTCGGGATGTGTAAGGTCAATTCCCGTATCAATTATCCATGCTTCATGAGAACCGCCATAAGATGCAGTATCTGTCCCACGAACAAAACTAATGCCCCAGGGAGTTGTCTGTGGAGGTTGAGTATTTCCGCCGCCGCTCCCGCCACCGCCTTTACGTTCTATTACAACCGGGTCATTTAACTGGAATAATCTGTCAGGAGTAATATAAGAAATTCTTTTGTCGCTCCTGAGCATATCAAGTTGCTCATTTGTCAGTTTTGAACAAAAGCCTTGTAAAGCAGTGCCATAAACATAAACCAAATTATCGGCAGGTATGTTATAAGTACTCATAATCAATTGTACTTCGTTTTTGAAAATTCCTGATGATTGGATTCCGTTTGCTGTAGTATTAAAGACAATAATATATTGTCCGGGTACAACAGAGCCTATTTGCTGATTGTCGTTTACCGGATTAATGATTTTGTTCTCATTACACCCGAAAAGCAAAGCCATCAACAATACAGCAGAGATTAGTGAAAGTAATTTTTGTTTTTTCAT
>DAHXMP010000022.1 GCA_027371665.1 Bacteroidota bacterium
TCTTTTTTTTTCAAATTTATGAGCAATTATATGAAAAAAATTCTACGGTTTTTTTTAGTTACAAATTTATTATTTCTTATATCATTATTTTCCTTATTCCCGGGTATTGGCAATACTACAATACTACCTCCCGACCCTAAGCTCGGAAGAACATGCAATGTCTTATCAAAAACACTTATCGTAAGATTTAAATCTTACCTTAAAACCCAGGCTGAGGCTCAATCTTCACTCGCCGGCTTCGATTTGTCAATAATAAAACCTATGCTCGACGTGAAGTATAGTGTTAAATATAATTCAAAATACAAAAATCATATTTTATCCATAGAACCTGATAACTATACAAAAATTTTAAAAGCTGAAGAACCTCTTCTCAGAACATTTATATTACAATACAGGTCTAATATAGCACCCGAAATTTATGCCAAAATGCTCCTGAAATCGAATCCCGATATTGAAATAGCTGAGCCTTATTATGTAGATAAAATTCTCGGTAATCCCAATGACCCTGATATTCCTAAACAAGCGATGTTAAATACAATCCACGCTTTCGATGCATGGGATGCCGGATTAACAGGTGACTCATCTACAGTAATCGGCATAAGTGATAATGGAGTGAGTCAGACTCATGAGGACCTTAGAAATTCCATAGCTCCCAATTGGAAAGAAAAACCTGAAAACGGTATAGATGATGATAGTAATGGTTATATAGATGATTTCCTGGGGTATAATTTTGCATATAAAGAAGACAATACTCAACCTGATAACACTTTTAATCCACAGAATGACCATGGCACTGCCGTCGCAGGAATAGCTGACGCAACCGTTAATAATGGTAAAGGTATTGCAGGCATTGCTTACAAATGCAGGTTTTTTCCAATAAAAACTGCATTGAATTCTGACCCCGAAACAATTCTTTATGGATATGAATCAATTACATATGCTGCAATAAGAGGACTTAAGGTATTAAATTGCAGTTGGGGTTCACAAAAACAATATTCTGAAATTGACCAATCTGTAATTGATTTTGCTGTTGCTCATGATGTCTCTATCGTTGCTGCCGGCGGGAACGGTTATGGTAGTACTATCCCTTGGTATCCGGCAGGATATTATGGAGTCCTCGGAGTTGGTGATGTCGGCCAGGATGATATTGCAAGCAGTGCGACATCTTTTGGAGAACACATCAAAATTATGGCTCCGGGTTCTGGTAATTACTCCACTGCTACAATACAGGCAGTCAATACTTATGCTTATGCCGGCGAAGGAACATCCCTGGCATCACCGGTAGTTGCAGGTGCGGTAGCACTTGCAAGAACAAAATATCCCGAATTAAATGCAATTCAGGCACTTGAATTTGTCCGACAATGCACCGACGATATTTCACAAATAAACGGTTCAGTTAAAGATATTATTCCCGGAAGAATTGATTTATTAAAAATTGCACTAACCGAACCAATGTCAATTCCATCAATCAGGCCTCTGTCGGAAGAATATTTTAAAAATGACAAACCGGTCAGTAGAACCCTACAGGGCGATACTATCAAATTAAAGATAAATGCTTTTAATTATCTCGGGCAGGCAAATAACCTCACTTTTGTTTTATCATCGGCAAAAGACCCCACCAATACCGTTCTAATGGTAGATTCGGTAGTTAATCTTGCTTCATGTGAAGCAAACAGTTCATTGACAATTCAACCATTCAGACTTTATATTAATGAAATAAATGAGAATTTGATTTTTCTCAGGGTGGATATTTATGGTGAGAATAACTATCATGATTTCTTCCTTATCCCATTTACACCTACCTCAGATGTTGCCGATTTTGCTAATAACGTTATTAAATTTTCTGCAAGTGACAGGGGAAAGTTCGGATACGGAGGCACTTCTTATAATGTCCAGGGCTTAGGATTTGAATATAAGGATTATGGAAATCAACTTTATAAAAATGCAGGAATTATGGTTACCGAAAATGAGTCAAGGGTCTTGAGCAGTATTTTCGGTAATGGACCTGACAACAACGATTTCATGTCAGTTAAACCATTTTCGGTGCCAGATACGAATATAGGAATTATCAACGATTCTGTTGCTGACGGTGATAGTAAAATAGGACTCGAAATCAAACAGACTTTTATTTTTCCAACTGACTATTCACCGCTTGTCAAGTCCATTGTTGATGTTAAGAACATCTCAGACTCTGCATTTAAAGACTTATCAGTTGGTTATTTCTTAGACTGGGATATAGGGCCAAGCTCGGATTCCAATACGATCAGAGCATTCCCTGAAGCTATTCCCCATACACAAACTCCTATTGCCTCATCAGCAGAGCTTGCGAGATATAATGGTAATTACCCGGTTTTTGGAGCAGCGGTATATTCCCAGGACAGCACTGCTGAACCGCAAAATGCAGGTTTATCCGGAATAAGCGCTTCAACATTTTCTAATGATAAACAAATTGAATCATTGAATTCCGTCAGTCAATTACAATTTAATGGAATTAGTGATGTAAGCATGGTTATCGGAAT
>DAHXMP010000018.1 GCA_027371665.1 Bacteroidota bacterium
TATATAGACGACGAAGTATTTTTATTATTGCTAAACAGGAATAATAAATTAGATATTTACAAAAATTTTCTTTGCTTTTTACATTTCCAAAGCTGTTCTTGGGGGAGCAAAAATTTCAGGCAAAATTGACGTTATTAAAAATCTTCTCGGCAAATGCGATTCAATCCTCATTGGCGGTGGGATGATGTTTACCTTTTACAAGGCTATGGAGCTTGAAATCGGTAAATCAATTCTCGAAGAAGATAAGGTTACTCTCGCAAAGGAATTGCTCGATGAAGCTAAAAGCAAGAATAAAAAGCTCATACTGCCGGTGGACACGGTTATTGCAAATATGTTCTCGAACGATGCTGAATTTAAAACCGTTTCTTATGACAAAATACCATCGGATTGGCTTGGCATGGACATTGGAGCTCAGACCTGCAAATATTTTTACGATGAAATTCTAAAAGCCGGAACTGTCGTATGGAATGGCCCGATGGGTGTGTTTGAAATGGATAATTTTGCTGCCGGTACTCATTGCATTGCACAGGCTCTTGCTGATGCTACTGCCAAAGGAACGATTACAATTGTCGGAGGTGGGGATTCTGCCGCTGCAATTGATAAAATGGGCTATCAGAATAAAGTTACCCATGTTTCAACCGGAGGCGGTGCTTCCCTGGAATATCTCGAAGGCAAGATTCTGCCGGGCATTGCTGCTTTGGAAATGTAAAAAGCAAAGAAAATTTTTGTAAATATCTAATTTATTATTCCTGTTTAGCAATAATAAAAATACTTCGTCGTCTATATACAAAATTAATATATCATTTAACATGGAGATTTATGTCAGAACATCATACATTAATAATTATAGGTTCAGGTCCTGCCGGATTGACGGCTGGGATCTATGCAGGCAGAGCAAATCTTGACGTTATCGTATTTGAAGGAAGTCAACCCGGTGGGCAGTTAACAATAACAACCGAGGTAGAAAATTATCCCGGCTTCCCCGATGGAATGATGGGCCCTGAAATGATGGAAATTTTTCGCAAGCAGGCAAATAAATTCGGGGCGAAATCAATTTTTGAGACGATTAAAAAAGTTGACTTTTCTGCCCGTCCTTTCCGGTTATGGTCTGACCGTGATAAGCATTATACGGCGGATGCGGTTATTATTTCTACCGGTGCAACTGCCAGAAGACTCCATGCAAAAGGCGAAGATAAATTTTGGGGATATGGCATTTCAGCCTGTGCAACCTGTGACGGCTTCTTCTACAAAAATCAGAAAGTTTTTGTAATTGGCGGGGGAGATACGGCTTTCGAGGAAGCAAATTACCTTACTCACTTTGCTTCATCGGTAACTATCGTTCACCGCAGGCAGGAATTCCGTGCTTCTAAAATTATGATTGAAAGAGCAAAACAAAATCCTAAAATTGACTTTCTTCTCGATTCTGTTATTGAGGAGTACACCGGTGAAGAACAAGGTATGGCAAATAGATTAACCGGAGTAAATGTTAAAAATGTTAAAACCGGGGAAATTACTTCCCTTCCTGCCGATGGTGTTTTTATTGCTATTGGTCATAATCCAAACACGGAAATATTCAAGGGAATAATTGACATGGATGAAAACGGCTATATAATAACAAAAAATAAATCCACTTATACAAATATTCCCGGTGTGTTTGCATGCGGAGACGTTCAGGACCATGTTTACCGCCAGGCTGTAACAGCCGCCGGAACGGGATGTGCCTCTGCAATTGATGCGGAACGCTGGCTGGGGGAAAATAAGTAATAACAGAATTTTCAATTTCTAATTTAAAATTTTCAATAAATTTTCAATGATTGAAATTTTAAGGTTTATACTAATTTTCTCGCAAAGTCGCAGTGTTGCAAAGATTAAGTAATTTTTGATTCAGGGCTGACAGAATCATTGTCCTGCACAAAGGCAAAATAAGGGAAAGCGGCACTCACAAGGAACTGCTTGCCCTCAAAGGCATCTATGCCCGCCTATACCGCTTCCAGTTCAAAGAAACAATGCCCGAGTTTGTAGCCTAACTCCTCTGTCACCCTGAGCGGAGACGAAGGGTCTCACAACCTCTGCCATAACTGCGAAAGCAGGAATCTCTGATTTGTCACCCTGAGCGTAGTCGAAGGGTCAGGGTAGGTGTAAAAATCATCCCAATCCCACAAATCAAACAGTTCAGACAAACTGTCAACTCAACCGTAGGGTTAACCCTACGGTTTGTACATTAATATAACCTTTATATGAAACCTACGATTTAAATCGTAGGTTTATAATTACAAAATTTTCATCATTGTGTCCCAACTCCCTGCCTGACTCCGTACCCGCTCCAGCCCCGCCCTTTTCCGTCTCTTTATCCCTGCGTGAAAAAATTCCCTTCCTTGAGGATGGGTTAGGGTAGGTGTAAAAATATTTGTCTATAACATATTTTCTTATTAATTTTAATTTTACTTTTCTAAATTTGTTGAAATATTCTATTATTACCATGAAAAAAGAAAAAATTTCTATTGAATTGGCTGATGAGCAATTCATCACTCCGGAAATTCCTGTTCAAACCGAATTTTATAAAATCCCTGCACGATTCGGTTCAATTCCTGTTGATGAAGCACCTTTGGGTTATGAAGTAGAAACACGTAATAAAGAAACAAAGGTGACAAAATTTGAACATGCTTACCCAAGGATATTTTTACCTTTGCAGGAAGTTCGTAGAGTTGAATTCGGACATAGTGAAAAGTTTGAAAGCACAGAATTATTCCCAACAGGTGCAAACAGACTGTTCTTTGGTGATAATTTACATATAATGCGTCAGCTACCAAGCAAGTCAATTGATTTAATTTATATTGACCCCCCTTTCTTTTCCGGCAGGAATTACAATGTAATATTTGGTGATAAAAACGAAGTTCGTTCCTTCTCTGATATATGGGAAGGAGGTATGCCCGGCTATCTTGTTTGGCTTAATGTTCGGCTTTATGAAATGAAACGTTTGCTAAAAGACACTGGTAGTATTTATGTACATCTTGATTGGCACGCTTCTCATTATGTCAAGGTTGAAATGGATAAGATTTTTGGTGTTGAAAATTTTAAAAATGAAATAATCTGGAAATATTTTGGACCTACGAGTACAAAATATAATTTTCCACGAAAACATGATAATATATTATTTTATACAAAATCTGATAATTATTATTTTGATGATAAAGCTACATTAATAGAATATGATGAAAAGGCAATAAGGAGATATGATAAAATTGATGAAAATGGTAAGTCATATAAGATATATAATGAAAAGGATGGAAATGTTAGAATAGCATATAAAAAAGAAGGAAAACCAACAGAAGTTTTTGAAATTCCATTTGTACAAGGAACAGCTACAGAAAGAATTGGCTACCCTACACAAAAACCAGAGAAATTATTAGAGAGGATAATATTAGCAAGTTCAAAAGAAGGTGATGTTGTAGCAGACTTTTTTGCGGGAGGAGGTACAAGTGCATCAGTAGCACAAAGATTAAATCGAAGATGGATTGCATGTGACCAATCAAGAATTGCTGTTTCAATAATTGCTGATAGAGTTAGTATAATAAGTGAAGGTACACTGCTTCCTGCACCTGATTTTACAATAGAACATTGTGGTATATATGAAATCCCTGTTTTAGAAAAAACTGAAGAAGAGAAATTCAGAGAGTTTATAATAAAAGCTTTTGGAGGCAAACCAGAATCTATTTCGAAAAATATACATGGTATTAGGCAGGGTATTCCATTATACGTCGGTAAGCCGGGAAGAAATACAAAAATCACTAAAGAAGATGTCGCTAAATTTGCTCAGGCAATTTTTAAGGAAAAACATGATAACTTTGGAACCATGCTCGCCTGGAACTTTGATAAATCTGCCAAAGAAGCAGCTGCAATACTTGCCGCAAGAGAAAATAAAAGAATTGATTTTGTTAGATTGAATTTAGTTAGAATTGAAGATGATTCATACAAAGAGCATATAACAAGCAAGCATAAAGATTATAAAGAATTGTTAAGCTTTATTCAACCGCCTGAAGTGAGATTAGATTTTAATAAAGTTATGGGATTAACATATTGCTTCGATGTATCAGAATCTATTAGTATGAATCCTGATGGTGTAATTGCTAATGTTCAATGGGATTTTAATTATAAAAAATATTTCACATCTTCACCGGGTTATTCTTTTATGAGAGATAAGAAAACAGGCAAGCCGATTTTATATGCAAATTATGAATTCCCTAAACCCGGGAAATACACAATTGCTTGTTCAGTTCAGGATAACCAGGGTGGAGAAAAAACAGTTGTAACAAAAATTGAAATAAAATAAATGTATAATTCATTTTTAAAATATGAAGAAGATTTCAAAAGTTGGGTATATGATAATTTCCCGGATATTAGTCCTTTAAGCAGGGATTTTCTTATTCATCTAAAGAGTAATGGCTCAAAAAAGAAACTTTGGCAGCATCAGTTAACGGGAATTTATCATGTGGTTTATGCTTACGAGTTACTGAATTACAAAGATGTTCTTTTGAATATTGTAACAGGTGGTGGTAAAACAGCAATAATCGGTGGCGTAATGGCATGGCTAAGGGTATGTCATAATATTCAGAAATTTCTGGTTTTATGTCCGAATACTATTGTAAGAGATAGATTAGAAGAAGATTTTATAACAAAAAAAGTTTTCCGTGATTTTGGATTTTTTCCTTCAGGAACTGAACATTTTGTTAATGGTATGGATTTACATATTCTTGGAACTAATGTAGCAGGTATTTTAAATAATGGAATAATACTGGGAAACATCCATCAATTGTACTCATCAAATATTAATGGTCAAAGAAATCTAAATTATATTATGAGATATGCCGGTGTCATAGCTGTTTTCAATGATGAAGCACATAACACACCTGCAGATGAATATGATAATGTATTAAGGTATCTATCTAAAATTTCAAAATTCAGGTTAGATACAACAGCTACACCTGACAGGGCAGACGGTCAATCACCGGATTCAAAAATGATTTATGAATTCAATATAGCCGATGCTCAATCGGAAGTACCACCTCTTGTTAAAAGCGTTGTTGTTTATCAACCCAAAATTTCATTCGTTCAATTGACTTATACTAATCCCGATACAGGTGAGCAAAGAACTGTTGATGAAATGGATGAAGAATTTGAGAAAATTGAAAAAGGATTGACAAGTACTCAATGGGTTACTGACCCGGAACCAATGCAAAAACAAATAGCAATTGCGATTGATAGATTAGAACAGCAAAAAAAATTAGCAAAATCACTTGGTGATGATAGGTATAATCCAATTTTGTTTGTAGTTGCTATTTGCATTAAAGATGCTAAACAGGCAGCGAAAATGTTGAATGAAACTTTTCATAAGAATACAATATTAGTAACTGAGGAATCATCTGATGATGAGAGAATTTTAGCTGGTATAATTGGAAAAAAAGGTGAAGCTCTTGACGAAATTTATAATAGATTAGCACGTGAAAAAGGTGTTACAAAAGCTAAGGAATTGATTGAAACTGGGAGTAAATTAGAAGCTGTAGTTAGTGTGTTAATGCTTAGAGAGGGCTGGGACGTCCCTGCAGTTTCTGTAATATTATTATTGAGAAAATTTTCGTCTCGAGTTTATGGTCAACAGGTTATTGGTCGTGGCTTAAGACTTAATATAAGAGATAAAGACATTCAGGAAATTGTTGCTGTTATTGACCATGAAAAACTTCAACATCAATGGTTATGGGATATATTAAATGCTAAAGTAAAAAAGGATGTTGACCAGGATAATTTATTTGGTATAGAAGAAGATTTACCCCCTAAAAGAAAACCACAGATATTGGATAAACCTGAAAATATAATTGAAATCCCAAATCCTATTGAAATTAATGAGGAGGGTGATTTTGATGATATTTTAAGTATTGTTGTTGAATCTGGCGATTATCCTAATTGGCAAGATATACTAAATAGTTTTGAATATGGTGTTTCAGTTCAGATATCAAAATTAGAGATTGAAAGTATTAAAGCTCAGAATATATCAAGTGGTAATGGATTTTTTGAAATAATAGAACCACCTTCATTCAAACCAAATGTTAATGAATTAAATTTATCAAGGGAAGATTTAATTGAGAATTTAAAAGGTAGTATTAGAGATATAGCAAGAGAATTATTAGCTGATGAAGGTATCGGTTCTAATGAGTTAGGTTATTTATACGGTATTCTAATGGATCATGTTAGAAGTAAATTATTAGAAAATAAAAGTGCCGGTCTTGCTACTGAAGAATTGTTAAAATATGCTATAAATAATATTAACAATATTGAGCATAATTTAAAATCAAAAAATGGTTTGGTTTCAAGTATAATTAAATATAAAAAGGAATAATATGCCTTTAAGTGAACATGGTGATTATGAAAATCCGAGGAAATCTCCCTATACAGTTGAAAGATATGAATCAGGTTGGGAAATGTTATATATGCGAAAACTTGAAATTGATAAAACTGTAAAAAAATGGACTAAAAACCATGGTATTGTAATTGAATATATAACAGAAGCAGGTAATAAAAGAGGATACAAACCTGATTTTTTAGTAGAAAAAATTGATGGTCAAAAAGAAATTCATGAAGTAAAAGGCGGTCAATTCCTCAGGAATCCCGATACAATTAGAAAACACGAACGTGCAAAGCTTTGGTGCAAACAGCGTGGTATGAATTTTATCATCATTAGTAAAAATTAAAACCATTCAAAAACCCCTCAAAAACCGTTTTATAACCGTTTTCTTGTCGTTACCTCCTCCCCTTCCTATCTTCGCATCGTAATTATCATGTTTTTTTTTGGTACTTATTATGGATGCAGCAAATTACCCTTGGAAGCAGAAACCCGGCGAGCCTAATGACCTTTTCGAATACTTCGAATTTTACGTCAACATGCAGAGCCATCGTTCTCTCAAATTCATGGCTAAATATTATCATAAATCCCTCAGGTCTTTGGCTTATTATTCCAAAAAATGGGATTGGGTGCGTCGCGCCCGGCTCCATGACGAATATGTCAAAGCCAATATCAAATATTTCGTCCTCGATTTTATCGAAAAACGTGAAGCCGAAAAATTTGAAGCTCAGTTCAACATCGCCATCGCCCATCTCAACTTCCTTGATTATCTTAATAGCTCTTTAATTAAATTTGAAGACCTCTACGATAATCCCGTTGCTGTCAGGAAAATAAAATTTCTCAAGGAAGTTTCCCAGACTATTCAGCAGTTCATGCGTATGGCTGACTTTTCTCTCGACAAAAAATGGGCTGAAACAAAGCTTTTCCGTGATATGAATATCGAACAAATTTTAAATATGCTTCCTGCTGATGCTAAAAATTTCATCCATAATGATTTTAACAGCATTAACCTCGTCCTTAATAAATTTGAACAAATAACCGACAGGGAATCTACTGGTCTTATAAAAATGGACGAAAACGATGCAACTTCAGAATGAGTCTCTTTAACTATTTGTTCTTTAATATACTTACGAAGACATAAAATTGCACTGCAAAAGTGCAATCTTGCAATGAATAATTATGTAAAATTGAGCAATGTCTTTCTGAATCATGTGCTGAACTTGTTTCAGTATTGTTTCAGAGTCCATTGTGTTAATGCCTTTCGCAGGAATAAAAAAAGGGCAGAAGATTTTCTGCCCCTAAAGATAATGCTCAGGGTGGGCATTATATTTAAAAACTTTTTATTTCTTCAGCAGTCCTGCACCTGCAAGTGCTGTTCTGATTTTTTTCTTGTTAGCATCGCTCACCGGCAGAAGCGGAAGCCTAATCCTGTCCTTAATCATCTTCATCTGGACCATTGCCGCTTTAACGGGTGCGGGATTCGGCTCCACGAAATTCAGCTCCATAAGGTCGAATAATTCGTTATGAATCTTCAGTGCTTTGTCGAACTCGCCTTTGAGTGCAAGCCTGACCATTTCGCCGAACTTCTTCGGTGCATAATTGGAGATGACGGAAACGATTCCCTTACCACCTGCCGCAATCAACGGCAATGTCATGGCATCGTCGCCGGACAGCACGGAGAAATTTTTCGGGGCATTTTTAATGATTTTCATCATCTGTTCGATATTTCCGGAAGCTTCCTTTGTGGCAACGACATTCCTGCAGTCTTGTGCAATCCGCAGTTGAGTTTCCGGCAAAATGTTTACTCCGGTCCTCCCCGGGATATTATACATGATAATCGGGAAATCGGAAACGGATTTGGCAATCAGCCTGAAATGCTCATAGATTCCGTCCTGCGAAGGCTTGATGTAATAAGGAGCAACTATGAGTGCCGCAGATGCACCGTGGTCTCTGGCATAAATCGTCATGCTGACGGATTCGTCGGTCTCGTAAGTACCGGTGTTGGTAATGATGGGAATCTTTCCTTTTGCATGTTCGCAGGATTGAATGAAAATGGCCATCTTCTCTTTCAAAGTCAAAGTGGCTCCCTCGCCCGTCGAGCCGCAAACGACAATGCCGTCTGTCTTGTTCGCAGCCTGGAAGTCAATCAGGTTTACGAGAGTTTTGAAATCCACAGACCCGTCATTCTTGAAAGGCGTTACCAGAGCAGTGAATGTCCCCTGTGCCGTAAAATTTTTCATAAGCTTCTCCATTATATTTTTGCTAATTAAAAATTATTTTCCGAATCAACTTGAATTTATTTATATTTATTATAAATAGCTAACATTTATTAATTTATTAGAAAAAATTGTACCAAAATTTCACAAAGCTTATAATTTCTTATAAACAGGACCGGATTCTGTCAGTACGCTTTCAACCAAATCAATGGAGAATGATTTCATTTTGCCGATTTCAAAATCCTTGTATTTTTCGAGCATCATGCCGAAGCACCTCTTAAATGACTGCTTAACCCTCATTAAGGTAACATGCGGCAGGTACTCTCTCATTTCAGGCTGAAATCCCAAATCCATTAAAGCAGATTCAATCAGCTTCTGCGTTTTCCTGACCTTCCCGTTTTTTTCGAGCACATTAACATAAAGCACCTTCGGATAAAGCGGCTTTGGCAAAGCAGACAAATCTTTAATAATGATTTCGGAATCATAGTCCGCAAGGTATTGCCCGATACCTTCTTTTACCTCCGGCACAAAGCTTTCATCAACATCGCCGAGAAACTGGTAAGTGAAATGCAGGTTTACGGTTTCCACCCATTTGCCGGAACTGCAGGTATTAAAATCATCCTGAATCTGCTTATAGACATTATCAAAAAGTGAGGAATCAATAAATGTTCCTATAAAAAGCCTCTTTGTCTTCATAAAGTTTTTATGTTGTGTACATTCTAATAAGGCAAATATATCAATAGTTTACCTTAATTTACAATTGTAAAGTTTTGTTATCGTCAATTTTTTACTATTAATATCTACTTTTATTAAAAACAAACATGGAGTAACCATATGCAGAATCCCGGATGGGTATTAGAACTTTTTAAAGCTATAGATTCAATGGATTCAAAGAAATTTGCATCATTTCTGACCGAAGACTGCGCATTTACATTCGGCAATGCAGAACCTATAACAGGCAGAGATAATATAGATGCGGCAGTCGAGGGCTTCTTTGCAAGTATTAAAGCAATTTCCCATAACGATATCGAGACCTGGGAATCAGGCGATGTTACCATTTCGAGGGGAATCGTTACATACACAAGGCACAACGGCACTCAATTAACGGTTGATTACTGCAACATTTTCAGAATGCAGGGCAGTTTAATCAAAAAATATAATATCTACGTAGATATTTCTCAATTATACATCTAAACATTTATAACATTATATTTACTGCATTATAAAAATTATATTATTATTTTCGGGGAGGTTTGATTTCCTCCCCGATTGGAAAAAGCTAATCAATTTTTACAATCATGACCATCTTGTTGAATGTCTTATTCTCAAATTTTATAAAGTATGTACCATTAGGTAAATCCGTCATATCAATCAATTCGACTAGCTTGCCTGAAATATTTGTTCTGTCTGTTGTTCTTAATGTTGTACCTTTTAAATCAATTAATTTAATTGACAAATATTTCAAGATTTCATTATTTGTTGTCAAAATGATATGAACAGAACCTGAAGCAGGATTGGGATAAGCTTCGATGGAAAATTTTTCCCCGATGAATTTAACACCTGTTGTTGTTTGGTCTGCCTGAATAAATCCCTGGTTAAGGAACATTGTCTGGCAGGTTTCAGTTCCTGCTAAGACTTCCCCCACGCTGTAATCAATGCTTAAAATGCCTCCCTTGTATGATGAACCTGTCGTATTGACAACGCTTCTTTCAATTTGAGCCTGTGCAAAGATGCAGTAAGGCATAAGGAATGCAATTATTATCAATAATGTTTTCATTTCATCACCTGTAAATAATTTCAATCAGAAATCATACTTCTTAAATTGTCAATCTGCTTCTGTAAATCTTCGATTTTTTTGTTTTGTTCTTCGATGATTTTCTGCTGTTCCTGAACTGACCTTATAGTAATAATCTGGGCATTATATGTGTCAATCTGTAAAATTTCATCGCCTGAGTCCAGGTATTCTCCGCTTCCCTTGACCGATTTGGGAAATACATTAGCAAACTCCTGTGCTATGAAATTATAATAATCTTTATCCTCGATTTCCGGGTGTATCTTCAAATAATCAGAATTGTAGCGAAATAATACAGGACGAAGCTTCATCAGAGTAGCTGTTGCATTATCAATATTGCGAATATCAGTTTTAATCCTGCGGTCTGAATTAGCCAGCCAGCTTCCTGCAGTAGATTTTGAAGCAGTGCCGTTCACTTCCAGCTCATTGGCTGAAGGTGTTCTGCCTACGCCAAGCTGAATATTAATTCTTACATAATTTGAAGAAAAGTCTCCAAATATTAATGGATTCGATGTGCTGGAATTATCAATATAAAGTTTATTGCTGCCGGTCTCGTTTGAGCCTGCAAGCATTCCGATAAACACATTGCCGCTACCCGAAATACAATTGTTTCCTGCCTGGTTACCTATAGCTGTATTATAACTGCCTGTTGTTATGGAACCTAATGCAACATTACCACAAGCGGTGTTGTAACTGCCGGTCGAATTGTCGGCTAATGCATAATTACCATTAGCTGTATTACCACCACTAATTGTATTTGCATATAATGCCATGTATCCGCTTGCAGTATTTCCACTCCCATTGGTATTTGAAAATAATGCTTTTGAACCAATCGCCGCATTTTGGCTTCCCCAGTCATTATGGTATAATGTTGAATCACCTACTGCGACGATATGACTTGATATATTATGATATAAAGAACCAATACCTATTGCAACATTCGAGTAGCCTGTAGTATTTGAAAATAATGCAACGTAACCAATAGCAATGTTATTGGAACCGAATGTATTAGCAAGCATTGAACTATTGCCGACAGCTACATTATAATTTCCTTCTTCATTATAAAATAAAGCATCTCCGCCAATAGCAGTGTTGTTACTACCGATTGTATTAGCACTTAAGGTACCATAACCGTAAGCTGAATTCCATTCTCCGGTTGTATTTGCATTCATGGTACGATACCCGGAAGCTGTATTATTATTTCCGGTAGTGTTGGCATCTAATGCCTCGCAGCCACTTGCCGTATTATAGGACCCCGATGTATTGGATCTAAGAGTTCTATAGCCAATTGAAGTATTTTTATTATCGCCATCGTCGTTATTTCCGGCTATCGTACCAATAAAAACACTTGAATTGTCTGTCTTGGCATCGCTCAGGTCGCCGAGCTTTTTTGCTCCGCTGCTAATGATGACTTCACCGCCATTTTGAGATAATTTAAGTGTGTCGTTTGAATAAGATAATGATTGAAGCTCATTTGTCGGGTCGTTGTCAATATCTGCAGGCATCCAGGCACTGCCATTCCATTGCAGCACCTGGCCATAAACAGCACCAACCTGGGCAATTCCTAAAGGCGAAGCTAAAGTGCCTTCTCCTTTCAACGTGTTATCTGATTGTACGGTTTGTGTTCCCCAGTTATCTCCCCCTCCGTTCGACGGGAGAGTTACCGTGCCTCCGCCTTTCGATAAGCTTAATTGATTTCCGTTCAGGCTTAGTGCCTGTAATTCATTAGTCGAGTCAGTGTCAAAGTCATTCTGGCTTCCACCATTACCAGATTTTGCCGCATAAAAAGCAAAAGGAACCGACATGAACTGAGTTGTACCAATTGTGGTATAATTACTCCCTCCAGTTGCATCAATATCTACTTTGAGATACATCGAACCGCCGTTCCAGTCAATCTGGCTGAAATTACCCGAAAGGGCGTTCCCATCGCCAATAGCTAAAGTAAATAATCCGTATTTGTTAGTTGTTGTACTTTGAGTTTCCGAATAAACAACTGTTCCGGCAGGTGAGTCTTTCAATATTGAAAACCTGACCGAGATGTTTTGATTTTCGAACATGGTGCCTGATGCATCTCTTGCTACCGCCTGGTAGTTGATACCCTGTTGTGCCTGTGCAGTGGTAGTTATCAAAACAAAAAGCAATGCGATTAACAAGTAAAAGAACTTCATAATAACTCCCTAAAAAAAGAACATATATTTAAGTAGCCGATTTTTCGGATTTATGATATTTATGCAATTGTTCTTTAATTATTAATATCTGCACAAGTTTATACTTGTGTTAATCTTAGGTTTTTGGCTCAGATAGCAGCCAAATCATTTAAACAAGATAATCAAGCAGGTAATTGAACATATCCGTTTTATGTTTCACTCTGATTAAAATTAATGTTCAATCTATAATAAATCGTCTCACATCATGCAAGGAGTTTGTGCATATTTTAACGCCCTTGCCTTGAAATAATTAATTTCTAAAACAATTTAATAAAATAAATTAATTAAAACAACAATGTTATATATTACCACTTATTGTTAATAATCATTATAAGGCAAAATTTATAATATTTCAATGATTATGTTCGCAGGCACAATAATTTTTTCTCTTACCAATCAATAAAATATCCTTTTTGTTAATAGTTTTTAAAGACTTATAAAGTATAGAATCAAAAAAGGGGTAGAAACACAAAACAAGTGAGAAAAAAAATTTTCAAAAGGATTAATGTTCAAAATTTTTCCTTCTGTTTTTGAAAGGTCTGAAAAATTTGCTAAATTGAAGTTTTTCTATGTTATTATTTTGAAAATATTCATAATTGAAATTCAAACATAAATTGACATCGAAACTGCTTTAAAAACAAAGAATTAAAAAGAACTGAGAAATTATTAAGGTGAAAGATGGCTAAAGTTCAAGGCGATATTATCATTGATATCCAGAAGTGCAAAGGCTGTGAATTGTGCATTGATTCTTGCCCCGAAGAAACTCTTTCTTTATCGGGAAAAATTAATCAAAAAGGCTACCAATATGCTATTATTGTTAACCAGACATGTACCGGCTGTGCAAATTGTGCGTTAGTGTGTCCTGAAGCCATTATTACGGTTTACAGGAAGGTTGAGAAGAAACAAGTTGTAACTAAAACTGCTTAGAAAGAAAAAGGATATAGGAGAGTACATGGGCGAAAAGAAATTAATGAAAGGGCCAAAGAGTAAGCGGCCTTACCAAGCCGACTTTGTAACCTTTATCTCTTGCAATTTCCATAGCTTTGGTGCAAATCCTTGCTCCCAAGCCGTAACCTG
>DAHXMP010000031.1 GCA_027371665.1 Bacteroidota bacterium
CAAGCCCCAGCGGGCATCGAATGACAGGTAACCCACATTGCTTATGAATGTAGGTATTCTTGATAAGCCTTATGGAGACGTAACCCTGCATCTGAACAATATACTCGATTCAAGTGCTCTTAGATTAAATTTATACGGCACTTACTTTTCGACGATGGAAAATACGAATACAAATCCCACATACCCATTCCTTGTCAATACAATTACATCGGCAATTTTCCATGCCGATTATTTCGATTATTATAAATCGGCAGGCTGGAGAACGGGACTTACTGCCGATTACAAATTCATCAGTGCTGACGGGTATATAGAAATGTCAAAGCAGGACTCGCTCCGCAAGACGACAAACAATTCGATATTTTCTTCGAGCTTATGGAGAGACAATCCCACTATTATCCCCGGCGATTATTTTATTGCTTCGGGAGGAATATCTCTCAATTCCACATCCTTTTTGCGAAATACGAGTTTCAATGTTTCTCTGAAACTTAACGGAATGTACGGTGAAATTAAAGAGCCCAAAACACTATTCCGCTCGATGGATGCCGAATTGCAGATGGATGTTCCCACATTTTACACCGGATATTCTCCAATGCTTCTCGAACTGATAATCGCCGGAGGAAAAAGCTGTCCCACAACACCTTATCAATATCAATTCAGGATGCCTACGAGGTTGAATATAATCGGGCAGTCCGGTGTGTTCTATTCGGCACCCATCGGTATTTATGGAGGCAACAGGTATTTTGCCTGTTTTGCAAATTATAACCTGACTGATTTGTGGTGGAGGGCAATAGGCTTGCCGAGGTACGAAGGACGCGGAATAGACCTCATACTTGCCGGCTCTGCAGGGAAATACTATACTCCATCAGGCTCCTATTATAAAGGGACGGATAATCAGTTTTATTCTGAACTTGGCTTCGGCTTATCAAGAATACCTACATTCATAAGCAATGTGGGTTACCTGTCATTCGATGCCCGCTGGGGCTTGGGACCGGTGGCACACGGGAGTTTCGGCTGGGGAATAGGACTTTCATTGCCGTTCTGATTTTTTTTTATGTCATTAAAATTATTATATTTGCTTATGAATCAGGTTATTTGATATAAAGACAAATTTTTATTTTGTCAGTGATGTTCTTTGAATATTCTTTATTTTCTTTTAGGTTTTCTTAAGGCAAACATTAGTTCTGAATATAAATCAATAAACGAGGTTTGTCATGAAAAAGTTCTTTTACTTGCTTGTTATTTCTTTTCTTACTGCTTGGGCACCAGTGCTGAAGGCAGGCGATTACTGGACAGGTTTTCAATATCCTGACGAAGCTAAAAATTACGTTTACTCCGCTATGCTCGACGGCGACAGGCTCTTTCTCGGAACAATAGGACAGGGATTGTTCTACACCGACGATATGGGCAAAAACTGGACAAAGTTCCAGTATGACAATTTCAAATATGTTACAATCCACGATGTTTTGTTCGGTCCCGCCGGAGAGCTCTACTGTGTAACCGATGACCAGCTCTATAAAACCGGTGATTTTGGCAAAAACTGGGATGTAATTAATTTTTTTGAAGGCAATGGAGAAGTTATCAAAAGTGCTTCCATCAATCCCCAGGGAACAATTGCTGTCGGCACTGACAAAGGAGTGTATATTTCGGATTCATCTCTCGGCGGCTTGCAATGGGTGTCAATTCAGACAGGACATAAGAATTTCATTACGGATAAAGTAATCATCGACCATTTGAATAATGTATTTGTTTCAGGGTGGGCGGAAGGCAGTTATAGTATTTTCTTAACGGATATTTATGGCCAATCATTCGGAGAAACAACCGGAGGAATAACCTGCGGCATTGACTCAGCGAATTTTGCCCGGAACCAAAACGGGAACGTTTTCCTGTCTGTGAAAAGCTGTATCTATATGTTCAATAATGCAAAGCGAAACTGGGAAGAAATCGGTCAGACCCAGGACGAGAGGGCAAAGAGACTCCTGCTTAGCTCTGACGGAATAATTGCTCTTTACAACAATGACGACATTAACCTTTACGACCCGAAGACAAGGGTGCTCGTCAGGAATCCCGGCATTAACGACACAACAAAGAAATACATCGTTGATGTTTTGATAAGGCCCACCGGAGAAGTCATTGTTGCCAATCCGGACGAAGGCGAGGAGTCAACGGTTGCCTGCGGAGTCCTGGTAACAATTTATCTCCCTCAAAGATTCAGAGTTCTCGATGCAAGGGGAACGACCATCAGGAATGCGACAGTTGCCTTTTACAAAGGCGATTGCGATACAAATTACCGTTTGCTGAGAACAGTTACGACTGATAATAACGGTATATTCAGTCTCGCCACAAGCTATTACGGAATGAGCCCGGGAGATAAGTTCAGGCTTTCATCAGGCTGGTATTATTACGGTGCTCCAAAACCAAACCATGCGGATGTTGAAAATAAAATTTCAGCCATTGAACTGAACAATTTGAAATTCGACGACCATGGAGTACCATCTTACCAAACACTTACGACAGACACATTGCAGGACATTGTCCTCGACCACCAGCTAATCGGACTCTATCTTACCGCATCAATAGAATGGGACGCAAAAAGGGAATATCTCGATTCACTGGAATTTGCAATAAGGGTTGCATCACGTGACTTATTCGATATAACCGACGGCCAGCTTTATATCAAAAAGATTGCATTTTATGACAACAAAAGATATTGGGATGACTGCGATATAAGAATCCATGCTGAAACCGAAGGCACTCCCTGTGCAACGGTCGGCGGAGCCCACAGGGCTGAATCGAGAGCAAAAATACTGACACCGCGAAGATGGCTGGCTAATAATGAAGCAACAAATTTTTATTGTCATCAATACGGCTGGGTCAATTTTCCATACTGGCAAACTTATGGAGAGACTGTTGCTCACGAGTTAGGACACTACTGGTTTGGCTTTTGGGATGAATATGTCTGGACAAGCACGACTATTGCGAGGCCAAGCTACAACTATGGTTTTATGGATGATCAGTATTTGTGGTCAGGAAACCACCGCGGGAGCGAGATGTCAACAGCTAACCAATATACAAATCCAAATACCAGGTACACGGCTCAATGGAGGAACAATTCGACTGACTGCTGGTCCTTTTTCAAGCAAAATGTTGAAACTGACCGTGTTGTGGGAACGACACCAAATGTATTATTCAAGATTTTCAAGCCATCCGAAAGGACATTAGCACCAGGATACGATTATCTGATTGGGCCTGTAGACATCATGACAAGCCAGGCAGGATGCGATGTTACAAGGACTATGACGGTCTATTTGTATGATGCCGTAACCGGTGCCGGGGAAGTATATCTGCATTTGAGTTCAAGCGGGGTTTTTGTTCCGGGGGCTACGGTTACATTACGCAGAAACTCGACTCCCGGTGCCGCACCTATTGTACAAGGAAAAACGAACAGGAACGGCGATATTTGCGTTGTCGGTGCAAAAGTGGGTGACGTAATATTTTTTGACGGTTCTACATGTCCCAATACGGCTTACAGGCGTTCAACCGCAACATGGAATGTTACCGGAGTCGAGACTGCCGTTAAAAAAGGAGATATTGCACTTTCATCAATTGAATTAGAACTTCAGCCCTTAAACAGCGATGTCAGCTTCGTCAATACATGGAAATACGATAATAATGAGAACTTGGATATCAGCCTGTTTACTGATAAAGCAATGAGTATGGCACCAAAATCAGAAATAATAACCGAGCAAAAAACATATAATTACGATTTTAACTATGGAGACAAATTCTCCGCATATTATGCTAATATCCCTGAATCTGCCCTGTTAACAAATCTTATGACTTATTCATTGTACGATAACAGTTCAATTGAATATTTCAGTTCCGTATATTATGATATTTTTGATATGTCAGGAGACCTGATTTCTTCTGACAGGAAAACCGAAATAACATTGGATACTGTCTCGCAGCAATTCAGCAAAATTGCCGTTTTGTCATCGAATTTGGTTACATTGCTTAACGGTCTCCCCGACGGCACTGAACAAGTGGGGCCTGTAGTTTCAATCACGTCTTATCCACAGGAGTTATCCTCTCAGAACAATTCACTTAGAATCACTTACGGGTCCGTTAAATTAGAAAACGGGGATGAAACAACCCTGAGCCTCTACCTCTGGAATGAATTAAACCTGAAATGGGAGAAGGTCGAAAGTATCGTTGACACAGCTTACAAGTATGTCATGGGAAATATTTCATCATCCGGCACCTATGCTATATTTACAACAGTCCCAGCAGGCATAAACGAACAGGATAATTTCAAATCGTTCGGACTTCTCGTCGAGCCTAATCCGACAACAGGAATTGTGGAGCTGAATTTCAACCTGCAACGTGAAAGCAAAGTGAACATAGATTTGTTCGATGCACTTGGCATGAAGCTCATAACGATTTGCGATAACAGGCTAAATGCAGGCGTACACAATTATAAATTAGACTGTGAACCGTTTGCTGACGGTATTTATTTCCTGAGGTTAAGCGATGGTTTACATTCGGAAACAGTCAAGCTTATCTTGACAAAATAAGAAAGTTATTAATAATAAGTCGCTGAACAAGCAGCTTTTTTTATTTTGCTCCAATAATTTTTCTTAAATTGGAATTAAAATTATTTCCTTACTAAAGGTATTATTATGGGATTAGTAAAAGAATTTAAAGAATTTGCAATGAGGGGCAGTGTAATTGACCTCGCAATCGGCGTTATTATAGGTGCGGCTTTCGGAAAAATCGTCAGCTCTCTCGTCAATGACGTCCTGATGCCTCCGATTGGTATGCTTTTAGGAAGCCTCGACTTCAGCAGTTTTGCTGTTACCCTGAAACAGGGGGTAGACAAGACACCTGCCGTTTTGCTGAAATACGGCGTTTTCATTAACAATATCATTGATTTCTTTATTGTTGCATTTGTAATATTTTTGAGCATAAAAGCAATCAATAAACTGAAGAGGAAAACCGAGGAACAGCAGGCAGTGCCGCCCGAACCGACAAAAGAAGAATTGCTTTTAACCGATATTAGGGATATTTTGAAGTCGAAATAAAATGCTCTGATTTTTTTGTCTTTTATTTGAACAGAATTTTATTGATAAAATATTCATCATCAAATTCCGTAGTATTTACTGATTCAGGGTAAATGGGTAATCAATTTTATTAATAATGAAACTTAGAACAAAATATAACATCCCCTTATTACCTTTTTTGTTAGCCGGCTGTGGCACTATATTTCAGGGTTATTATTACGATGTCAAACTGAACGTACCGGACAATACGATGGTTTTCGATTCCAATAAGTACGAAATACCGATTAAGACATAAGAAGCCTATAAAACGAGTGATACAATCAGGTATATTGAATTACGCAATAATAAACAGCATGAACTGAATTTTGTGTTGGACAGCAGCCTTAGGAAATTATCAATAAAACCGACTTTAAACTATTTAACATTACTTTGCGACCTGTATCCAAGCATCTTCACGTATGGAGTTCCCCTGGCAGTTGATTTAGCCAATGGAAATGTATTTAAATTTAACGATATTATTCTCAGGAAAGAAGATTTTAATCAATTGATAAAGGATACCAATAATTATATTAAAATATAGGATGCATCTTATCAGAAAAAAATAATAAACGATTCAATCGAGGGATATAGACAAGGATTTATTTTCGATGATTCAAGAATCTCATTGTTTTTAGCATTCGGTACCAATTCTTTGGGTTGGGTCGTGTTTTTAATACCTTCTCATGGTGCTATGGGTCTGAAGTGCAAAATCATAAATGGCTTTGATGCAGCCTTGAAAGCCGATTATATTGCTTTTGATGAGGCCTATAGTGCCAAATATAGTGGAGGTGTAATCCGATATACTGCTGAATCAAGATGTTATCCGTTTTATGATAACGGATGGTACTTATCCTCCGGAATTTTTTATTGCAGAACTTATTTTGAAAAATCATTTTTAAGAAAAGATACCATTGGTCCTGTTACTCCAAATATGTTCGGTGTATCAATCGGTACCGGCTATGGCGGCAAATGGTGGTTTATTGACGGAACATATTCATTAGGTTTTAAAAAAATCAGGCTCGAAGGTATTAAGCCCTTCTTGCTGAGCTATTTTTCATTCGGGATTTATTTCAATTTACCTATCTGATATTTTTTCTCTATATTACAATTAATATCTTTTTGTAAGATTAATAAAATTTCAGTAATACTAATATATATATTTTATTATCCTAAAACTTCTTATATTTGCCAATTATTTTTGGGGTAATATTTTATTTAAAGTTTTTCAAATGGTTGAGGACAATCCCGGGGTTTCTTTCGTATTCATTTTATTAGTCCCGTTTAATTTTACATTAGCTTCATCAGCAAAATCAAAAAAACTTACAAAGTGCAGGTTGCCGGCATAACTATTCCGACGGACTCGACTACCATAGACAGGGAAAAGAATAGGACTATGCTTTGCAAGGGCTGTCACAGGGGAGATTTCTCCGGTTTGCCTGTAATTAATGACCCTGCAATCGGAATTATAAGGTCTTCTAACCTAACTCCAGATGCGGGCGGACTGGCTTAAATATACTTACAAAGAGCGATTAAGGGCATTAGTTCATTGTGTTAATCCTCATCAAATGCCTTTTCTTTTCATGCAGGTATACAATTTTCATAATATGAGCCTTCATGTCCTGCAGGGAGTTCCCGGCTTTGACTATCACTGAACTAACCGCTATATTCAGATACCTGAACTTTTTGCCAAAAGTTAATACTTGAAATAAATTAATCTGTTCTTCATTTAATTTGCTAACATTATTTAGGTTTCTTATTTTGTAACCGAAGTAATGTTGAAATAAAAAATCTCTCATACTGAATGGACCCTTATATTTTCATAATAACAATCTGTATAGTTGTAATCCTTTCTTATTTTTTCAATATAATAAACAGGAAATTTAATATTCCGTCCATTTTATTGTTGATTTTGACAGGAATAACAATACATTATTTGTTAAAATATTATTCTGTATATTATGTATTACCCGTAAATTTATTAAGTATAATTGGTGCCTTCGGATTAATACTTATCGTGCTTGAAGCATCACTGGAGCTTGAATTAGTTCGTGAAAAGCGAAAATTAATAAGTAAGGCTTTTCTTTCCTCGATGTTCCAGATATTATTATCCCTGTTTGTCATTGGAACACTATTGTTCTATCTTACAGGTGCTGATTTTAAAAAATCCTTAATCAATGCGATACCCTTATCTGTTATAAGCAGTGCAATAGCGATATCAGGCATTCACACTCTTAATGAGGTTAAAAAAGAATTTATTACTTATGAAGCCACTTTCTCGGATATTTTGGGTATTCTCGTTTTTAATTTTGTTGTTATTTATAACATAACAAATTTACTCAATATAAGCGGATTCCTGCTATCAATTTTAATCACTATAATTTTCTCCATACTAATTTCATTTGCTCTCATTTTTATCCTAAATAAAATCAAGCTAAATGCAAAAATAATTTTTCTTTTGTCTATCCTTATTCTCCTCTATTCGACAGGTGAGTTCCTGCATTTATCATCCTTAATCCTGGTTTTAATTTTCGGATTGATAATTAATAATCATCATTACATTACAAAAAGGTACGATAAATACTTCGAAATAGACAATCTCGACGATGACATAAAAATTTTCAAAACGATTACTAAGGAATTGTCATTTCTGATGAGAACAATTTTTTTCACACTTTTCGGTTATTCGATGAGGCTGTCTTTATTAGCTGATAATAATACTTTAGTAATCGGTGCCTCAATTCTTGTTACGATTTATTTCCTGAGATTTTTATACCTTAAAATCGTTATTAAATCTCACCTTTTCCCAGAGATATTTATTGCTCCAAGAGGTTTGATTACTATGGTTCTGTATTACAGTATCCCATCATATTACAGGATTGACCAGGTAAAAGACGGGGTATTGATTTTTGTTATCATTGCAACCAGCCTTCTGATGATGCTTGGCTTGCTCCTGACAAAACCGGAGACAATTAAAGAATTCTCATAAATTAAATCGAATTTATTTACCTTGCATGAAGCGAGTCCTGTAATGACTTTATAAATCCCTTCAAACTGAGCAAAGTTACCGGAACTGCCATTGATGATTGTGTGTTAATTATTAGCATCCGAAATAAATTCAATTTATAAATTTTATCAAATTAAAATAAATAGTCGGCTCGAGTTGCCTTCAGCGTTTTGTTTTAAAACAGATAAGACAAAATAGAACATGTTGTTCATAATTCGGTTTCAGCGTTTTAAACCACACAAAGTTAATTGATAAAAAGCAACAGTTTTCAGATAGTGGAGTATTATATATTTCGTACTTTTATCCATTTTATTGATTTGCGAATCAATCAGTGATGCCCTTTAAATTCATATCCACATGTTAAAAAGTAGCAGCTAAACAAGGGAGTCTATTCATCAAATCACACAGAAAATTATTAATTTCTTTCATTAGCGTTAATAATTCTTAAGGGTATTAGTAACCAACTATAGATAGCATATTATTTTTTTTAGCCATAAATAATAAGATAGAATATTTTAACATTTCGTAACTCTTTGAATAACATTTTGTTTTTCTTCTAAACCTTGCTAAATAATGTCGAAATAAGCTATTATAACTTTCTACTGTCCAGG
>DAHXMP010000322.1 GCA_027371665.1 Bacteroidota bacterium
CAATCTTTCATTTCCTTCGTAATAACTTTCAGATGGCCGATTCCGTTTTTCAGTAAAGACGAACATAACATGGTAACATTCGCTCCAACCATCAGCATTTTAATTACGTCCGAACCGGAATGAATGCCGCTTGTCGCAGCCAAATCGGCTTTTATTCTGCCTTTCAGAATCGCAATCTGAAAGTTATTACGAAGGAAATGAAAGATTGGATGGAAGCAAATGAGTATGAATCTGTAAAACAAATGCAGGGAAGTATGTGCCAATTGAAAAATGCCAATCCGACGGCATTCGAGAGGGCACAATATATGAAAGCTTTATCTACTTATAAACTGTGATTTTGTTTTATTTAATCTGCTTAAGCATAAATTAAACATATTTTTAAAATATGAATCTGCTTAATGTTTTTTTACTTTCAGGTTCCCTAAGAACATAAAAAATTACAAAACGATATTAAATTTTTGAAATATAAATTTATATTAAGTAATTTAAAAAATTTTATAATTAACTATTAATTAACAAATAACAAATTAAAATTTAAAATGGATAAACAAACAGAATACTTGGAAGAAGCTGTTATTAGGTTTGCAGGTGATTCCGGTGATGGTATGCAATTAGTAGGAACTTTGTTTTCCAATACTTCCGGAAGCGTAGGTAATGACGTCAACACATTTCCGGATTATCCATCCGAAATCAGGGCTCCTGAAGGGACTTTATATGGGGTCAGTGCTTACCAGATTCAATTTGGTACAAAAAGAGTCAATACTCCTGGCAACAAAATTGATGTATTGGTTGCAATGAATGCCTCATCATTGAAAGTCAATCTGAAAAATTTGAAAAAGGGAGGCATCATTATTGTAAATACAGCCGGGTTTGACGCAAAGAATCTGAAACTCGCAAAATATGAAGCCAGTCCTCTTGACAATGGTTCACTTTCTGAATATCATGTAATTCCGATTGACATTACAAAACTTGTACAGGAAGAGCTTGCAGATACTCAAATATCTCCCAAAAATGTCGCCAGGACAAAAAATATTTTTTCTCTCGGAATGGCTTATTGGCTGTTTGACAGGCCTTTGGCTTTGACCGAAAAATGGATCGAAGAAAAATTCAGGAAAAAGCAGGATATAATGAAAGCCAATGTCAAAGTTTTACAGGCAGGCTGGAATTATGCTTCCAAATCCGATATATTTAAAAAGCAGTTTAAAATCAAAAAAGCCGACATGAAGCCCGGCAGGTACAGGAATATAACCGGAAATAATGCTGTTGCTATCGGATTGGTTATAGCTGCTAAAAAGGCTAACCTTCCTCTATTCCTCGGTTCTTACCCGATTACTCCCGCTACAGAAATTCTTCACTTTATTTCAGGGTATAAAGAATACGGTGTAAAACACCTGCAGGCTGAGGATGAAATAGCCGGCATTTGCAGTGCAATAGGTGCTTCTTATGGTGGTTGCCTTGCGGCTACATCAACGAGTGGACCGGGGCTTTCACTGAAAGTCGAATCAATTGGGCTTGCGGTTATTCTCGAACTGCCTTTGGTAATTGTTGACGTTCAAAGAGGCGGGCCCAGTACCGGCTTACCGACAAAACCCGAGCAAGCTGATTTGTTGATGGCTATGTACGGCAGGCACGGCGAAGCTCCTTTGCCTATCGTAGCCGCAGATAGTGCTTCAGATTGCTTCGATATGACAATAGAAGCCGCAAGGCTCGCTTTGAAATATATGACTCCAGTTATCCTCTTGTCTGATGGTTATCTGGCACAGGGTACAAATCCCTGGAGAATACCGGCAATTGATGAACTCCCTGATTTGACTCCAAAGTTCGCTACTAATCCCGAAGGTTTTGCTCCTTATAAAAGAGACCCGAATACTTATGTCAGGCCCTGGGCAATTCCCGGTACACAAGGACTCGAGCACAGAATCGGAGGTCTTGAAAAAGAGGATATTACGGGTCTCGTAAGCCAGGAACCTTTGAACCATCAGAAAATGGTAAACCTTAGAGCTAAAAAAATAGAAAATATTGTAAATGATATTCCACTGGCAACCGTTCAGGGTGAGCAGTCGGGTGACCTCCTGATTTTAGGCTGGGGAGGTACTTACGGTGCGATTAAAGACGCATATGACAAACTGCGTTCAGAAGGCAAAAAGCTCTCTTTCTGTCATCTGAAACACCTGAATCCTTTCCCGAAAAATCTCGGCGATATTCTGAAAAGCTTTAAAAGGGTACTTATCCCGGAACTCAATATGGGACACCTTGCTTTTATGCTCCGTTCTAAATATCTGATTACACCTATACAATTGAACAAAGTACAGGGTTTGCCCATAAAAGCATTCGAAGTTGAAGATAAAGTTAACGAACTATTGAATTCTAAGGAGAATTGAAAATGAGTACAATTGTTGATGAAATTATTAAAACTCCTCATATAGGAACTACCGAATATACGGCGAAAGATTTTAAAGCACCTATTGACGTAAGGTGGTGTGCCGGATGCGGAGGCTACTCTATACTTGCACAGGTACAAAGAATAATGCCGACTCTCGGTGTGCCGAAAGAAAACATTACTTTTATCTCCGGTATCGGATGCTCGAGCAGGTTCCCGTATTATATGGATGTTTACGGGGTTCACTCGTTGCACGGTAGGGCAATTGCAATTGCTTCAGGTTTGAAAATCGCAAGGCCTGACCTTTCGGTTTGGATTGCTACCGGCGACGGCGACTGCATCAGTATCGGCGGCAACCATTTCATTCATGCCTGCAGGAGGAATGTCAACCTGAATGTCATTATGTTCAACAACGAAGTTTATAGCTTAACGAAGGGACAATATTCACCTACTTCCCAGGTCGGGCAGGTTACCAAATCCTCTCCTCTCGGTGTACTTGACGACCCGTTCAATCCGACATCGCTGGCTCTCGGTTCGGGGGCTTCTTTCGTTGCAAGAGGCTATGACGGAGACCCGAAATTCATGCAATTCCTCTTTGAAAGGGCGGCAAAGCATAGCGGTTTTTCATATATTGAAATTTATACTAATTGCGTTATCTATAACGACGGTGCTTTTGACTTGTTTACCTCAAAAGAAACGAGGAAAGATAATTCTGTTATGCTTGAACACGGCAAACCTATTATTTTCGGTACTAATAACGATAAGGGCATCAAGCTCGATGGTTTCACGCCTGTTGTTGTCTCGCTTACCGATGGTAAATATTCTATTAATGATTTGCTTGTACATAATGAGAAAGATTCAACTCTCGCTTTTATTCTTTCCAATATGACATATACACCGGGCTTACCGAGGCCTATGGGTGTGTTCCAGGCAATCGAAAGGCCGACCTACGAATATAAAGTCGAAGAACAAATAGCATACTTCTCAGGCAAACCCGGAGCCGGAAATCTCGATAATCTCCTCCGGGCTGACGATTCCTGGGTAATCGAATAAATTAAAACATAAATGAAATAGCCGGTACTGATTATGTATCGGCTATTTTTTTTCTTCGATTTATTTTGAAATTTTATTTTTATCTCGTTACCTCCAGTAGCCCTGTCATTGTTCCGTTAGGAGTAATTGCAGAAACATAATAAACACCTGGCGGAAAATCATGTACATCAATAGTTACAGGCTGGGAGCCGTTTTCGATAAATCCGCAATCGAGCGAACGCATTTCGTTTCCCAGCACATCATAAATT
>DAHXMP010000086.1 GCA_027371665.1 Bacteroidota bacterium
CTCCCATATCGTTGCGATATTGAACGGTACATTCCAGGTGAGTGCACACTGCCGAGAGTGCCCTTACTTCACCATTTGCAGTCCGGATTACGATTACCGGTTTGTTTCCAAAACGAACAATCTTTCCGCTGTCTTTTTCAAAGTCACTGACTTTCCCTGCTTTTACACTTGTAACTTCTACTTCTGCCTGTTTTGGAGGTTTTAGATAAGCAAATATCGGGTATAGCACAGATAAAGCCCATGCTATAATACTTCCGCCTAAAATATATTTTAAAAAGTCACGTTTCGTCTTACTATAAGATTCTTGAGTCCCTATACTCGTATTACCATTCATTTTTATTTTTATTTAATAACATTATTTAATATCAAATAATTGAATTCATTCACCTAAATACCATATCCAAATTTACAGATTATACTCATATTCAATCAGAAGCAAAGAACTCAGTACTTTTTATAATATTATTCTTCGTTTCAAATTTTCAACTTTTGAAACAATGCAAAATAGTCAATAAAAATTAAAAAAAAAATAATTAAGAAAAAAAATTCCGATTTAAATTAACATAATATCATTCATAACACTTAACATTTTTTTTATTAATTAATATTAATCTTCTTTAATGATAAAATCAAAAAAAAAAAGCGGGGCTTATTATCAAAAAAGCCCCGCTTAAGCTAAAACAGCTTTACAGATAATCGCTTATCTTGCTATAATCATTTTCTTCGTGCTGTGGTAAGGCCCGGATGTCATCTCATACCAGTATGCACCGTTCGACATGTTGCTCACGTCTAACTTTATACTGTAAATACCAGGCTCTAAACTCTCCCTGACCGGTATCGCAACCAAATCTGAATTCGAGTTGTACAGCTTCACTTCCGTATATCCGGATAACCCGACAGAAAATTCTATTTCAGCCGTGTTGGATATTACCGGGTTCGGGTTCACGCTCTTCAACCCGTAATTCGTCTGTGTCGTGATTACCTTTCTCAAATCAAATACGCATGTCGGCAGTATCGCCAGTTTGTTGTCCGTCGGCCCTATGTCAACACACCTTGACCCCGTCTCCACCGTGTGGGATATTGCAGATGCAGTGTCTGCTCCCTTCGGCAGGTATGTCCCTATCCTGAACGTTAACAGGTCTCCCCCTGCCGGTACATTGAATATGTCACTGCCCGTCGATGCAAGGGTCAGGGTTATCTTGCCCGCTATGTCGTCTATGATAAGGTTGTTTATCTGGAACTTGTTAGCCAGTGCACCGCCCACCTGTATGTCCGCCTGCTTTATCTTCAGGAAGTCTCCGTTGTATGACAGCGTGACATTAAGTGATTTTATTTGTGCATTCGTTATGTCATCTCCCGGCTCGAGTACAATCTTGCCGTCCACTATATCGCCTATCGTGGTCTCGGTCTTCGACAAATCTATCCTCGTTGCCAGCGTGTGATGCTCCGTCCTTCCTATCATAGGCGTGGCACTCCTGGCTACAGGCATGAATATCGAGCTGTTATACGCCACAAGGTATGCCTGGTGTGTCGTCAGTCCCGGTATCGGGCTGCCGAATGCCGCCGGTGTGTAGTTTATCGTCACATTCCTGACTGCTCCGGTTAATAACGTAAATTGACCGGCATCTGCAGGATTGGCAAACGTGAATACTCCCTGGCTCGCCTGGTCCACCGGCTCTATAACCAGTGAATCCACGAATAAATCGCTCGAACCCGTGTTTGTTATCTGGCATACCAACTGTGTCGGTGTGCCTAAGCATGTCTGTACCTGGTCGGTCGTTACCGTTATGCCCTGGGCGATCCCCGTTCCGGTCCAGTTCGATGTCGCCTCCGTATCTGCGTCGCTTACAGTCTTCAATGCTGCATTCGCTGCCGCTATCTTGTTTGCCACAAACTGACCCTCGAACTCTATGAACTCTCCCTGTGCCAGCTTTATCGGGAACGTCAGCTGCGACTTGTCATACCTGAATCCTTCGCTTCCCCAACTCACCAGGTCTGTCGCTATCGTCCCTGCCTGTAACTCGCTTAAGTCCGTTATCGTCAATGTGTCGCCGAAATCCCAGTCTGCTGCCGATAAGTTCGTGAACCTTACCAACTGCTTGCTCGGATTCGCCGTGTCCTGTATGATTGTCGAACCATAGTTTACGTCACTCGTCGTTACCCTCGGCACTATGCCCGTTCCCTTAAGAATTGTCTGCGTCGAGCTCCCTGCCGTGTTGTCGTACTCGAGTACCAGCTCGTGGTCCCCCGTTACCACAGGGTGGAACTTCACCGGTACTATTATCGAATCCTTAGGCTGTATTACCCTGTTTGTCAGTAATCCCCTGTCGAACTCGAATGCAGTCCCGTTTATGTTGTTTATCTCTTTTACTCCGTATATCGTTACTGCCTGTGTCCCGCCGTTTATCAGCTTTATTATCTGGAATCCGTTGTCCGGGTCATACGGACCTGCCGGGAATTGAGGCCTGTCTATCCTCCTGCGACCCCAGTCATACGAGTTTGCCACTAGGTCTGCCTTTATTCCCCTGCCGCTTAACTCTGCCACGCTGTCAGGGTTGTTTGTCTTTTCGGTGTTGCTGATGAAAAACATTGAATCCAGATATACCAGCGTGTCAGGCGGTACGAATAATACGTCGTACGTGAATACCTGGTTCGGTGCCAGTGCCAATGGATTTGCATCGTCTATCGCCCTAAGGTCTGGTATGTATATCCCCGTCAGCTTCGGGTTTGTATATCCTGTGATGTCAAGTTCTGTCGTCCCGATGTTCTTTATCTGTATTGTTCCGTTGGATGTCTGGCCTACCGGTACGTCCCCGTAGTTCCAGTATGATACGTCTATCCTCGGACTCCCTACTCTTGCCTTGACTAATGCTTTATATGAAAAGACACATGTGTCTCCAACTCCTATAGAGTCTTGAAAATCTCCGTTTGCCGTTGCGGTAAAGCGAACCTGTAACTTTACAGAATCCATCATCTGTACGGTAAATGGTAGAGTAACATTCAGCAGTTGAAATCCCTGTGATTTATCTTTCAATTCAAGCCTGG
>DAHXMP010000092.1 GCA_027371665.1 Bacteroidota bacterium
TGATTTTGTCACTGGATTGTCGATGCTGATTGAATATGGTGATTCATTGTGTTAAGGAATAATTGACAGGATAAATGGTTTTTAAATTTTTAGGTAATTATGTACGAATTTGAATTTAAGCCGTTTGATGAGATGAAACCCGAAGATTATGAGAATGTTGGGTTCAAATCGGGTCTGGAAGTCCATCAACAGTTATTAACCGATAAAAAGCTTTTTTGCAGGTGCCCCACAGGTATATACAACAAAGAATATGACGCCGAAATACTTAGGCACATGAGGCCCACCCTTTCTGAATTAGGTGTTTATGACGGTACTGCCTTGATGGAGTTTAAAACAAAAAAAGATATTATTTATCATATTCATCATGACACTGTCTGCACCTATGAAATGGATGATACCCCTCCGTTTGAAATCAATGATGAAGCTCTCGATATAGCACTCGAAGTTGCAAATTTATTAAAATCGAATATCGTTGATGAGATGCACATTGCAAGAAAACAGTATCTTGACGGAAGCATTCCTACCGGTTTCCAAAGAACTGCGATTGTATCGGTGGGAGGCTCTGTCCCTTATAAGGATAGAAAAATAAATATTATACAGATGTCAATCGAAGAAGATTCCTGCCGCGAGGAAAGCGATGTTAGGCATAAGAGAGTTTACCTGACAGATAGGCTTGGCATGCCTCTGATTGAAACGGTAACTTATCCTGAAATGAAAACCCCGCAGGAAGTTGCAGAAGTTAACAATATTCTCAGAAGGCTTGTAAGATGTACCGGTAAAGTAAGAACAGGAGTTGGTGCCGCAAGAGAAGATGTTAATGTCAGTATAACCGGAGGTACAAGAATTGAAATCAAGGGAGTACCAAGTATTAAAAGAATACCTTTTCTAACTTATAACGAAGCTATGCGTCAGTGGAATCTATTAAAAATCAGGGAAGAATTACACAGGCGGGGTATCACCGAAAAAACTTTCGATTATAGAATTGACGATATAACTAAACTGCTAAGAAAAACATATTATCAGCCAATTCATGATGCAATCGAAGAAGGTTTGCTCGTTAAATGTGTAACCCTTAGAGGTTTTAAAGGAATTCTTACAATGAAGACTCAGACAGATACCTGCTTTTCAAAGGAAATTTCTGACAGGGTAAGGGTTATTGCCTGTTTGACGAATTTGCCGAATATAATAAATTCGGACAGCTATGAAAATACATTGCAGACATCCGAAGGATTGAAAATCAGGAAATTGGTTGATGCAGGGGATGATGACACTCTTGTTCTTGTATGGGGTAATGAGGCTGATGTGGATACGGGTGCTAATGAAGTCGTTATACGGGCTAAAGAAGCAACGATTGGTGTGCCTTCAGAAAC
>DAHXMP010000099.1 GCA_027371665.1 Bacteroidota bacterium
TAAAGAAATTTATCATATAAAATATTCCGAATTAACCAAGAAAATTTCAGAATTATTACAACTGATTCGCAATGAGCAAACACTCAGGAACAAGGAAGAATCATTAAAATTTGAATTTGAAGAGATTAACAGAATAAAACCGCAACCTAACGAAGAAAAAGAATTAGAGCATGAACTGAAGATTATACAGAGTTCCGAGGAGCTTTATAATAACACATCTCAAGTTTATCGGTTTTTGTATGATAATGAGAATTCTGCATATGATAATGTATCAGCTTCAATAAAGCTGCTTGAACATCTTATTAAAATCGAACCGAAATTCAAAGAATATCTTGATGAATGTTATAAAGCATCAGTCAGTATCGAAGAAATATCAAAGTATGTAAAAAACTACAATTCTATAATTCAATTTGAGCAGGAAAAGCTTGAAGTTATCAGCGAGCGGCTTCAGTTACTAAAGGGATTAAGAAAAAAATACGGTACATATGAGGCAATTTTTAATCGAATTGAATACCTGAATGATGAAATAAAAAAAATTGGAAATTTTGAAAATGAAATAAAAAAATTACGTGGAGAAATATCTGACTTGAAAATTTCTTGCGGGAGTACTGCAAATGAAATCTCCAATAAAAGGAAAAAGGCTTCTGTTCAGTTCGAAAAATTAATGGTTGACACTCTGAAATTATTAGGAATCGAATACTCGATTTTCAAAATTATAATTACACAGACAAAACCGGAAAAAAATGAAAACTTTATAAACGAAGGAACTATAACGGTATATATCGAAGATAACGAGTATGAAGCAAATCCAAAAGGTATTGATATGGCTGAATTTTACATATCAACTAATAAGGGAGAAATTCCAAAACCATTGGCAAATGTAGCTTCAGGAGGTGAAATTTCAAGGATAATGCTTGCAATTAAAAGTATAGCAGCTCAATCCGATGAACTTCCGTTGCTTGTTTTCGATGAAATAGACTCAGGTATCAGCGGAAGAATAGCACAAAAGGTTGGAATAACAATGAAAAATCTGGCTAAACAACACCAGGTAATAGCCATAACACATCTTCCGCAAATCGCTGCTTTAGGAAACAGAAATATAAGAATAATAAAGCAATCTCAAAATGGCAGAACAACCGTTAAGACAAACGTATTAGAAGCTGATGATAAAATCTATGAACTTGCAAGGCTTATCGGCGGTGAAAAGATAACAGATGCAACGATAAAAGCTGCCAAAGAATTGACAAAAATAAAATAGTTTATGTATTCATTCTGTCTGTTAATTCTTTTACATTCTCCTTTTTAAAATAAATTTGACCTTTAATCAAACCTTTTGTAAGAAGGAAAATAAAGGCACCTAACACTCCCAAAATCAACCCGAATAAAACCATAAATTTTCTATTAGGTGAATAGCGATGGTGAGGTATTTCAGCTTTATCAAGTGGTTCAACAATTGGTATATCGCTTTCTTCTTGAATAGCCGCCTGGTACCTCTGAGTTTCAAGAAATAGTATAACTTCTGATAATACTTTTTGGTCGCGAACAAGATTAGTATATTGTCTGACAAGCGATGGGACTAATCCTAACGGGATTGAAAATTTATCGCTCCTGACAATTCCTCCTTCCTGTGTTTTCAGATATTGGTCTTCCAGATTTTTAACTTTATTTTGCTGTGCAATAACTTTTGGAGAATTCGGTTCATACTCCTGAAGCAAAAAACCAAGTTCTAGTCTTGCTTTTGATAGTTCAGAACCTAAACTTACCGCACTTGATAAAATTGATTTTGTTTGCTCATCAATTGCAAGAACTTTATTTTTTTCCTGAAAAGCTTCGATCTCTCTATCGATTGAATCAAGATTTTTTCTTTTGTCTGCAAGAACCTTTTCAATGAAAACATGTTTTTTTCTGGCTTTTGAAACATTTTTATCCCTATTAACAATGTCCAGACCTTCCACTGCAGCATTGGCAATCTGGGCAGTAAGCCTTGCAGCTTCTTCCCGTGATTTTTCACCGGAAAAATAAGGTGTCGAAATTGTAGTACTTATAACAATTAATCCATTACTATTCACCTTAACATCCATACAATTTAATATCGCCTTTAAAATTTGTTCCTGATCCAGACCTTTAAAAAGTAATGAATTAGCAATATGTAACTTATCACTTATGTATTTACATACTTCCCTGCTTTTAATAATATCCGAAAATAATTCTAATTTACGTCCAGGAGAGAGTCCAGGCAGGGATAATCCTCCAGAATAATTTTGTACCAATGCTGAAAAAGATGATGTTCCGGCTAAATCTTCAGGTGGAAGCACGGTTGCATCTGCTTTATACTCAAAAGGAACAATAAAAGACAAAAGAGTTACAAAAGTTATGACACTTATAATAAAGATAATTGTAAATTTTTTATTTAATTTGAAGAGCTTAAACAAAAGAAGCAATGAAAACTCATCTCTAATTATTTCTTTTTTTTCCATGAAAAACCAAGATTGTTTTAAAAAAAATTTTCCTGTTAAAATCTCCTTAGAGCCATAATTACACCAACAATAGTAAGTAGCTGTGCAGCGATTGTGAGACTTGTTGTGAACACTTCAACAAATTTTACCTCTGATTTTGGAGGTACTAAAATGTTGTCACCGGGTTCTATAATATATTTCATATCAGAAGCTAAATATTGTTCACCTTTTGGTTTTACAATCAAAGTTTCGTTATCATCGGCTCTGAATCCAAATCCACCGGCTTGATTTATATAATCCAGCCATGAATAAGCAGGGTTGAATAATACCATACCCGGATTATTAACTCTGCCTTGTATATTAATAAAATTTTTCTTTTGGGGAACAAAAATAGAATCTTGGTCTATCAGCAAAATATTATCTTCGCTCTTTGGGTCACTCATTATTTTCTTAAAATCCAGGGCCATTAATCCCTTTTTTTCAGATATACGAGCTTGAAAATATCGTCTTTCGTTATCTGACATCTCAGAATATGGTGTTCTGGAAAGTCTGTCCATTTGAGGGTCACTTTTCTGAATTTCTTTTTGTCTTATTAAAATTGATGATTCAGGTGAGGCAAGGTTGGTATAACCTCCTGCTCTTTCGATAACATCCCTGACTCGTGTATCATCTTTATTAATAGCATAATATCCAGGATAATTGACTTCGCCTGTTATTGCTACCACCCTGTCATTATTCCAATCCCGGATTTGTCTTACGAATACTCGGTCACCTGAATGAAGAGGGAAATCTCCCGGTAAAGGTGATTGTGAAGTAATAATATTCTTCCAGGAAGATAGATCAACAAACCATCTGTTAACAATTGAAGTATTTTCTATAAACCTTGCAATCTCTACTGAATCGAGAAGCGATGATTTGAGAAAACCCTGAGCAAATCTAATCAAAGTTGATAACGAATCACCTTCGACAAATTCGAACTTTCCAGGAGATGCTACATCACCATATATTTCAATACTTTCTTTTTCTGAGCTTGTCGGAACTATTATATGATCACCTCCAGTTAATGTTGGATTCGCATTCCTGTCGCCGGTCATATAAAATTTAAGTAAGTCAACAGGTTTATAAACTTTTTCATTATCCCTAAAAAGAGATATTTTCCTGATTGATGCATCATATTTGAACCCACCAACTTTCTCGATTACTTCAGATACACGGTCAACAGCCGTTGCCGGCACAATTCCAGGTTTAAGGACTGCCCCGCTGACAATAACTTTGAATTCCCTTATTTTACTTAACACAACAAAAATTGATTGAGATTTAAATATCTTTGAAACTTTGTCCTTGATTAATGAGTCAGCTTCTGAAAGATATTTACCTTTCAAATTGACTGAACCAATATCGGAAATCAAAAGTTTGCCTTCAGGAGAAATCACGGCTTCTACTTCAAAGGTTTTGGCGCCAAGAGCCATAATTTTGAAGACATCTCCCGGGCCTAACAAGTATTTTGTCGGGTCTATTTCTTTTTCGAGGAGACCTGCACTTTCTTTAGATACTTCCTGAGCTTTTTGAAGAGCAAGTGTGTCAAGACTATACTGTCGTGTACCTGTTATAAAATAACTATTTATATGTTTGTCATCCTGTGAGTATAAGCCCGATAAGCTTAACAAAACAATTATTATCGTTAAATATTTATACAAATCATTCAATCCTTATAAAAATGAATTATTCAATATTCTTACAAAATTATAAAAAAAACAAGTCTCAAACTAAACCAGCTATATTTTTTTAAAGTTTAGTATTTTTGTATAATTAATTAAATAATTACACTAAATAACATTGTTATTTTTTTTGTTTTATGTTTAATAATTTAACACAATGTGCCGTTGATACGGCATTAAAAGCAGGTAAAATTCTTAACGAAGGATTTGGCACCTCATTTAAAGTTTTTAACAAAGAA
>DAHXMP010000100.1 GCA_027371665.1 Bacteroidota bacterium
TGTTATATCGTCGGGTTTATCAACATTTAATTTAAAGGTTATCGAGTTATCATAACCGTTCTCTATCCTGACTGCTGAATCATCGGATTGTTGACTAACCGAAGATACAGTTTCGGTTGTAAAGTTCCAAATCTCCGACCAGGAACTTTCGGTTATGTCATTTTTTGCCGAAACCCGCCAATAATATGTTGTGTTATTATCCAGATTATTGTAATATAAAAAGTTGGTTTGCAGTTTGTTTCTCTCAATTACATTAGATTTGAAATCAGGTGTTAATGATACCTGGATATTATAAAACTTGGCACCTGTTACACCATCCCATTGAAGTCTGCCGGTAGCCGGAACATTTGAAATTCCGGAAATTGGTGAAGTTAAGACAGGGACATCGAGGTACTGTTTAGCCATAGTAGTGAAGTTTCTAACTTCTGACCAATCGCTTTCAACGGTATCAATAAAAGCTTTGACTCTCCAATAGTATTTCGTTTCGTAATCAAGGTTATTACATTCGAAATAAGGATTACTGACATAACCTGTATCAGTCTGACAAAAGAAAAAATTAGAATATTTTGATAACTGAATACGGTATTTGTAATTATCGTTTGATGGAAGCCATGTCAATGAAATGTTAATACCTATATCAGAGGAATTGTCATCCGGAAACGTTAAATTAGGTCTTGCAATTATCGGGGGCTGGCAAAGAATAAATTCACCAAATCCATTAATGTTAGCCTGTATAACATTTGAAACTGAATCAAATTTTGTTTCCAGAGGGAAGAAAGTGCCGTTTCCTTCAGATTGTCTTGCAAAAATTGTTACTTCAGAAGGTTTTATATTTTTTATAGTAGATAAATCAAAAGATATTATTCCATCAATATCGGACAAACCGAAATTATTAATAACCCAGCGGTTGGGGTAAATATCCTTATCTGCACCGGCAAATAATTTTATACTGTAAGGCTTATAATAATGTCTTTCAACAGAGACAAAGCCCGTATCAAGTATGCTCCTCAAATTAATATCCACTAATGTTGGATTTTTAGCATCGTTAAAATTATAATTTCCCGTTTTATTAATAAACATATAATTAGAACAAGTTTTATAATTATATCTATGAATGCGGTAGCAAACAGAATTATAAATTTCCATTGCCTTTGAATTGTCGGGGTGGACCTCGGTCATAGTTAAGTTACTGAAATTAGTTCCCCAGCAAATTAGAGTATTCCCATTAGGAAGCCTTTGCACACTACCCATAGCAGATGAGTATGTATCGGGGAAAGTTCTGTATTGCCAAACCCTGGTTGCAGTTTTATTAACTTCATCAAGCTTATATTCGACTGCTCTCGAGAATGGGTAAGGGCGTGAGTTTCCATTATCGAAAAGAATCAGATTTCCATTAGGAAGCCTTGAAACATTATGCTGGTGAGAAAATCCGAAGAAACCGTATAAGGTATCATTTAAAAATAAAAATTGGTTGTTTTTACAAGCAGAGCCTCCAAGTCTCCAGATTATATTACCTGTTTTCCTGTCAATTTTTGTGATTTCATCCAAGTACCTTGATGAGATTAATATGTTGCTGTCTAAATCGTAGGTGACAGTGTTAATATGAGTGAAATCAAAAGCGTATCCATATAAATCCTGGTCAGGTAAATGGTCTTTTATGTTAAAATGGTCAAAAACATTCCATTCAAAAACAATGTTCCTGTTTTCATCTAATTCCATAACAACATTTCCCGTTACAATGACATTATTTTTACCGCCGTCAACAACTTTGCTCAAGTCAAGGGTTCTGACTTCCTGGCCAAGCATCAAAGCATGACCATTGGGAAGGAGCGTTAAATCATGATAATCAGTAAAATAGTTGCCCGGGCATTTGATACTGTCAACCAAATCAAAATTTGAATCAAGAACATAAAATTTTTGAAATGCAAAATATGTTATTTTTCCGTTAGGCTGAACCTGAACATTAGTAATGAGAAAATTCATATT
>DAHXMP010000109.1 GCA_027371665.1 Bacteroidota bacterium
GGATTCATGTTACTCCATTTTATATTAAGAAAATCGAGGACCAGTTCGGAAACCTTATACAACATGAGAAAAAATCAACTGAAGCAACCGATGCACTGGATAAAAAGATTGCAAATCAAATAACTTATATGCTCGAGGGAGTTGTTAATTACGGTACGGGCTATAAGGTCAGGCAGTATTTTAAAAACATAGATGCTGCTGGAAAGACAGGGACGACAAACGATTTTGCTGATGCCTGGTTCGTCGGATATACTCCACAGCTTGTTTGTGCAATATGGGTCGGTTTCGATGACCAGCGTATAACTTTTACAGAAGGGTATGGCTATGCCTCAACTGCGGCGGCACCTATTTGGGGAATACTGATGAATAAAATTTACAGCGACCAGACACTGCCTTATAAGCAAAAGGAGTTCAGCTTTACGAGGGATTCACTGGAATTTACGAGGGAATTGGGAATTCAGCCGACACCTACTCCTGAAAGTTTCGATGCGGGTAAGAATAATCAGAATCTCCCGGACACGAACAGGAATCCTGCATATAAGCCAAGAAGCATTTTTCCGCCTCTGCCAAAAAGACAGGATACTACAAAAATCAGGAAACTAAATATAAAGTGATTGAAATGGATTTTGAATTTACTGACGGAACGAGAATTGAGGTCGGCACTATGTATGGTGTCGGAAAAAATTATGCAAAACATGCAAAAGAGATGGGCGGAGGTGTTCCCACAGACCCGATTATTTTTATAAAGCCTCCGGCCGCTTATGTGCCGGACGGTGGTATTGTTAAGATACCCGAAATATCGAAAATGACTCATCATGAGGTCGAGCTTGTTGTGATTATAGGCAAAGACTGTGAAAAAATAAAAAAAGAACAGGCTCATGAGTTTATTGCAGGCTATGCGGTAGGAGTAGATGTAACATTAAGGGACATACAGAATAAAGCTAAATCAGAAGGCAATCCATGGGCTATAGCTAAGGGATTTGCAACTTCAGCCCCGATTTCCAAAGTTATTCCTGCTTCTCAGTTTGGAAATATGATACCATATTTTAAAATTGAGCTTTTAGTAAATGGCGAAGCCAGACAGGGTGCCCCGACAAGTGAAATGGAAAGGAGCGTTGCAGAACTCGTGTCGTTTTTGTCTGTGGTTTTCGGTTTGAGGCGGGGAGATTGCATTTTTACGGGGACACCTGAAGGTGTAGGTGAAATTAAGCCTGGAGATAAATTGCATGCTGAATTGAAAGGATATGTAACATTAGATATAAAAGTCGAATAAATTAATTAAAAGGGGAAATAATATTTATTAATAAATCTTGTTACCTATATGAGAAAATTTTTACTTTGGCTGATTTTTGCAATTGCTGTATCATCTCAATTCTGGGGCTGTGGCACTTATTCCAGGACTGAAACTGATGTTTATACAATATCGGAGATGGACACGACAACGACCTACTCGGGCAGGAATGCTCCCGGGAACAGGGATAACGGGATAATATATTCATCTTCGAGGACTGTAAAAGCAGACCGTAATTTTATACAGAGGGACAGCACCGTAAACCGGGAGTATCCTAATTTTATAAGGCTGGGTTTGTTTGAAAGCATCGGTTTAATAACAGGCAGGGCAAATCCGGCAGGTACAGGCATGTTCGGTATTTTCCCCGACTTTAACAATTTGAAAACGACATATAGGGGAAGCAGCAACAGAATTTTCAGCGGCGGCATATACAGGCTTGGCATCGGGGAATGGCGGCTGCGTTGGTTCAGGGATGCAAAGGACTGGACTTACGGAACAACTGCACTTGAAATAATAATGCCGGATGCTTTAACGGAAAATGCACTTGCAAGTATAGCACCTCTTTACGTTAGAAAAAGATTTTACCTGAGGGAACAAATTCCATATATAGCTCTGACGGGAGCTTTGGGGATAGGTTATTTCCCGTCCCAATATTTGAATTTAACTGCATCAATTGATATAGGTTCTATCGGAGGATTGAATGTCAGGGGATATCTTGGCATTGCAGCAGGCACTAATCCCAGGAACAGCCCGCAGGTGCTGATGAGTCCACAGAATGATTCTACCTCGACAACTACCGTTTTCCCGTATTTGGGGATTGGAATTTCGTTCCTCGATTTTCTTAACAGGGTGCCTGAACTGGACAGGGAATGGAAAGACCATGAACATTCATCGTGGGATGTGGGTTTAATGCAGTTGAGCCTTATAAACTCTGGTTCAAGGAGTATATATAAAAAGGACAGCTCATTTACTCTTCTGACAGGATATATCCTGAAGCTTGCGAATGCATACGTGGCACTTCCCTTGCTCAATTACAAACTTTATGCCGGTACATCTCTCTGCGAATTGATGGTCCTGGGAAATAAGGAATGGGGTATGGGAATTTTACCTCTACGAATGGGGTACTGGCAGACCGTGATTGCAGATGAATTATCAGTCGAACCGTTCATCGAGTATAATTATTATCCGTCCTCGTATGTGAACCTGGGTGCAAGGCTTAATCTCAAGGTCAATGACGGAATAAACATTGGCATAATAGCCGGCTATGCATCGGGTTCGACTTTCGGAGGTATAGGAACTGAGTTGACAAACCAGCTTGGGAACCCGGGAAATTTTTCAAGAGCATATATAGGCGTAACACTGGGTCTTTTTGACAGGATATTTTTCAAAGAGCAGTTAAGGTATTTCAGATAATAAAAAATTGGATATACATATGAGATTAATTATAACATCTTTGATAATTGCTTTTGCATTGATAATTGTTTCCTGTTCACCCGATTTATTTACACTGAACCAGAGAAATAATAAATATGTCAATGGCCTGATAATGTCGGATTTAGATAATGTTGATGTTATGAATGATAATTCCCTGATGCTTTATGACGGCGGCTTTATAGCTATGAGAAGACCGGAACTGACAGGACTTACGGCAGATTTTACAGTGAATATTAAAAAAGGGGATGGTGTGATGTTTGCCATACGGTCGGTTTCCGACCATTTTTCAGACCATCCGGGCATATATTTTGATTATTCGACGGGGGGTTCTTCCGTAATTGAAAAGGGGAAAGACAGAATTTATCTGAAAAATGTTTATGCTAAGATTGATGAACCGACAAGGATAATCATCAGTAATGACTGCTCTTACTATAATATTATCGTTGACTGCGACACGGTTTATAAAGGAAGGACATGGCTCCCGAATACCGAATACGTGATAGTTAAAGCACTTCCCAAATCCGATGTTTTATTGTCGGGAATCTCTATAACAAATACTATAGTAGAGAATGAATAGAAATTTAATCGGATGAAAATTTAAGTGAAAAACTGTTATCACTATTACTGTTTTATAAATTAAATGTTTTCAATTACTTATCAGTTTACAGTTCAATTTTCTCGATTCGCTGAGTTAAAATATTCAAATTCTCGAGTAAATAAATAATAAAAATTGTTGATACAATACTTGTTATCAGAAAAATTCCAAAATAAAATCAATACTTAATTTTGTTGATAGTTAATTTATATATAGATTTAATTATGTTTATCAGTATTTTCTTATAATTAATTTTTCAAAAATCAATTCAAAGGTGTATTATGATAAAAAAATTCATCATCGCAATAGTAGTAGTTTTCATAGCTATTGAAATTATGAATATTCTGCTGCACGGAGTGATATTGAAAAGCCTGTATGAAAGCACCCCGGCAGTATGGAGAACGGTTCAGGATATGGGAAGGCTGATGTGGATGTTATATCTTGTTACATTTCTCCAGACAATCGGGTTTGTGTACATTTATTATAAGCTGGTAAGTAGCAAATCCCCATTCAGAGGTGTTTGGTATGGGCTAACATTTGGATTTACCGTAGGATTGGGTATGGGATACGGCTCTTATGCTATGATACCAATGCCATACAGCCTGGCACTCGGATGGTTCCTGGGGGCACTTGTAATATTCGGGATTGCAGGCTGGCTGACAGGACTAATTGTAACCGAGAAAAAAGCCGTAATCTGAAAAAAAATATACCCCGGATAATATGAGCAATGTTTTACCTGTTCACTGAACAGGAGTGGCATACATCGTGATATTTGTGAATTAGAATAAATATTAATTGGATATTTTTTTCCCAATGAATTTTTTTACGATGTCATTATTAATTGAACATCAATAATATATATATTATGATAGATTTTTTATACTCCGTCATTGTCAGGGAGTAAGTATTTTTACTTATTTCCTGGGAAAATGAGTCAAAATTCTAAAGTTTAGTTTTTTACTGTCGAAAATTGTTTGCAAAGGAAATACAATTTTGGCAGGATGCCCGAAATAATAAATAATAATACATGGAGGTTTTTTTATGCCAACAGCAATTTCGGGTGGTTCAAGGATTAGAACTAATATACCCGCAGAAAATGCGTACAACGCATTACTCGCCAACAATAATGAAATAGCCTTAAGACAATTACGACTGTCAACAGGCTTGCGTATCAACACAGCAGCCGACGATGTAGCAGGCTATATTACATCCAGAGCTTTATCTGCACGTAACGGAGCATTGAAAGCCGCGCTAACCACAATCGGCGATGCACAGAACGTTGCATCTATTGCATCTGATGCATATGATAATATCACCAGCCTGATTACCCAGATAAAAGATGCTGCCGCTTCGGCATCATCCGGTGCTTTGGGTACGGACGAAAAAATTGCACTTGCAAAGAGTGCTTACCGATTAGCTCAGCAAATTCAAACCGTTGCGGATGCAACAGTATTCGGCGGCAAAGAGTTAATCAAGGGTGCTTTCTCCGGAGACTGGACAATAGGTTATACTGCATCGAATACCCTGTTGACGATTGGGATTGACCTGACAACAGGCAACACTGATTTCAATGTTTCGAGCAACAATTTCGATGTAAACGGGACAGGTACAGTGAACTTTGCAGGCGTTACGGGCCTCGACTTAACAAGCCTGAACAGCGTTTCGGACAGCGACCTTGGTGTCTTCTCTTCGGCAAATATCTCGGCGACACTTACGAGCCTTTCAGACGCTCTGGATAATGTCAGCAAGGTAGCATCATATCTTGGCGGTATTACCGGCAGGTTGAATTCTCAGCAGTCTTTGCTGCAGTCTCAGATTACGAATTATAATGCAGCGGTTTCGAGAATCCAGGATGCAGATGTTGCACAGGAGCAATTAGCTTTAATTAAAGCACAATTCCTGCAGCAGACATCATTGATATCTTTGGTTCAGGCAAACCAGGCTCCACAGTCATACCTGACGTTATTTCGTTAATAATTATTTATTAACAGGCACATATTAGTGTTTTTTTACAGGCGGGAATAATTTCCCGCCTTTTTGTTTAAATATATTCAATGTATTAATATTATTCAATTAATTTCTAAAGTTTTGAAAAAATATTCCGAAAATTTATTTGTAAATAAGGAAGGAAAAAAATAATTGTTAAATTTCTTATTAAACTAAACATTATAATTATTAATATATTAATTGAATTTGGATAAGAGAGGTAATTCAAAAGTTTTTCAAAAAGCGATTTAGAAATCAAAAAGGCATGGTATTTGAAAATTAAAAATTTTTGAATGTTTATCTAAAATTATGAAAATGGTTGAAATTTAAGGCAGAAGGACAGTAAATAAAAACAGGAGGTTATTTATGACGACAACAGCCCGGGCATCGGTGAAAAATCTGGCGGCAAATAAAGCATACGGAATGAAATCCGAAGGTAAAGTTCCTACTTATCTCGAGCAGGAAGTTTTGTCCTGGAGCAAGGAAAAAATAATACTTAAGATGTATGATTTATTTATCGTTAGCTGTAAGAGGGGCGATGTCCCTAAGATGAGCAGGGTGCTTGTCGAATTAATGGGTGCTTTGAATTTTAAGTATGAAGAAACAGCGACACGTTTATACAGATTGTATGAATATTGTCAGCGATGTATTTTTCAGAGAAAATTCGACGAAGCACTGAACATTATAACAGAATTAAAGAATGCCTGGGCAAAGGCATTCAGCCTGGAATGATAAAGCGGTGAGTTATGTCAGATATATTATCATTATTGCAGAGTTTAACAGGGTCTTCGAGCACGAGTTCGAGTACGAGTTCAAGTACGACATCAAGCTCGGGTTCCACATCACAGCTTGATTTGCTGGCGGCAGCTTATCAACAGACATTACAACCGAAAGTTGATGCCCTTAACCAGAAAGTAACCGACTTACAAAACAGGCAGAAATTTTTCAATACACTTAATTCAAAAATTAATGCAATCATCGGGAATATTGATACATTTACAATTTCCGGTGCGTCGGCAAAATTTTCTGCAAGGACAATTACTTCCTCAGATTCAACAGTTGTAAGCGCAACAGCAACATCCGATTCGAATCTTGGCGTTAATTCAGTAAAAGTTGACAGGCTTGCATCGAACGACCTGCTGATTTCCAACAGTATGGCATATGCAGCTCCGACGACACTGACGCCGGGAGACTATTCATTTACGATTAACGGAGTTTCAGGTACAGTTTCTCTAACAGCCGATGATAATACAAATGAAAAGGTTATGCAGAAACTTGTCAACGCTATTAATAATACAAGTAACATCGGTGTAACTGCATCATATATCAGGATTGATTCGACAAACAGTAAATTGACCCTGACTTCTACAGATACCGGGTCGGGAAAAGACATTCAATTTACCGATTCCTCAATTTTAACAAACATGGGAATAACCAATGCGGCACTTAATCCTCATACTACTTCGAGGACAACCGCAACTGATACGACTGCCGGGTATAAGACAGCAGATTATAACAATTTGGATTCAAAAATCGAGATAAACGGAATAACCATCTACAGAAACAGCAATTCGATTAGCGATGCTCTTCCCGGTGTAACCCTGAACCTTCTGAAACCGCAGGGTGCAACCGACCAGGCAGTTACAATGACTACAAGCGTAGATAATACATCGGTTGAGAATTTAATTCAGCCATTGATGACATCGTACAATGACATTTTGAATTATCTTAAGCAAAATTCTACCGTTCTAAGAGCAGATTCCGCAATGAACAGCCTTTATTCAAAACTCAGGTTAACTACATCGGATGCGGTAACATCTGCAAATACCGGAGACCCACAGTATCTGAGTGATTTAGGAATTAAAGTTAATTCAGACGGGACTCTTTCGATAAGCGACCACAGCAGGCTGCTGGAATTACTGCAGGAAGACCCGCAAAAAGTTGCGAACATGTTTACTTCGAGCGACAGCTTCGTCCAGAAAGTTAACAATGTAGTTTCGAATCTTATTGGCGATAACGGATTAATACTATCACGGACTCAGTCTATCGGACAGCAGATAAATACTACACAGCAGAGAGCTGATGAGGTTCAGCAAAATATCGATAAACAGGTTGCGGCATACAAAAAAGAATATCAGAGTATGCTTAGTTTATATTATAATGCACAAAATCAATATAGTTTACTCAGTAATTACCAGACAACATCAACTACGGGGTAATGTAAAAGAATTATTCTGATAAAATTATGGACATAAATTTAGTAAATACATCGCAGGAAACACAACCGGTCAATCTTCCGGGTAATCAGGGTATGCCAAATACTAAAGATATAAAGCATACGGATAATCAGAATATGACTAAAGCAGCACAGTTCAATATCAAGGATAATTTGTATCTTGCCGGCACTAATAATAACAACAACAGTAATAATAAAATAAATCAAAATTCAGATAAAAAGGAATCAAATGCTAATTATAAATCTTTTGCATTATCATCAACCTGGAAAACCTGTCTCTCATTATTTACCGGTTCAATACTCA
>DAHXMP010000115.1 GCA_027371665.1 Bacteroidota bacterium
CTCTTTACTATTGTCAGGGACATGGACAGGGTTATTTTTGCTCCGATAATCGAACCTATGACTAATCCTGCGGCAAGCAATGCGGCATCGCTGATATTTATCTGGCCCGCATTATAGTACATTATTACCCCAGGCAGGGCAACCGGAAGAAGCAATGCACCGAGAGAGGTTCCGACTGCTTTTTTAGTATTGAAGTTCATTATTGTAACGAGCATGGGAACTATAACTAAGCCGCCGCCGATGCCGAACATGCCGGATAAGACACCTGCAAATAAACCGAAAGGCAGGAGGAAATAAAAAGGTAATTTTCTCTCCTTGTCTGCCGATTCGTCTTGTGCTGCAGTAGAATTATGGTTGTTGAATTTCTTTTTAATAATTGTCTGTAATTCAAAAAAATCCCAGCATACACCTAAAAGGAATACACCGTAAATTTGCTTCAGGAGCTTTACCGGGAGTTCCAGGGCAATTCTTGCACCGAACAGCACTCCCGCCAGCAAGCCTAAAGCTAATATGGCAGCAACCTTGACATCCAGCAGGTCCTTTTTGTAATAGGCTATGACGGCGAATATTCCTACGGGCATCATAAGTGCTGCCAGGGAAGTGCCGTTTGCCCTGATTAATGTAAAATTCAATGCAAGGAGCAAAGCTGGAACCATTACCACTCCGCCCCCTATGCCGAACATGCCCGCAAGAACGCCGGCACAAAGTCCAATTAAAGCTATGATTAAAATGTCAGCCATATATTAATATTTTTTTATAATTCTAATTTTGTCCATTATGTACTTATTTTGACGTATAAATATTTTTTGAAGTTTGATTTCTTTCTGTATTATTTTCTCAATTCAAAAAATTCCAGCTTACCTATAAAAAGAAAAAGAGAGTTAATTATTTATACAAGAAATCCGCTTCAGCTATAGCCAAAGCGGATCTATTCTGCGAGCCACCTGTCGGACTCGAACCAACGACCTGCTGATTACAAATCAGCTGCTCTACCAGCTGAGCTAAGGTGGCTTTTAAAAAGATTACAAAATTATGAATTTATTTACAACTTTTACAATTTAATTTTGTATAAGATTCTTAATAGTATCAATAGAACCTTACTATAAGCCCAACAGTTACGCCGTAATATTTTATTTTTCCATTGATGTTGCCATGAACCGATACACCGAAACCAACTTGATGAGGTGAATAAAATACTCCGGCTTCAAAAGGCACACCAACAGTATAGAAATAATCTTTCCCGAAATATTGAGCATGAATATATGAGACACCTGCCAAGGTGAAGAGCTTGAAATCTTTTTCTTGTGAAAACCATCCGACCATGCATCCCAAATCCTCTATTGTCGTTCCGCTCCCGTTTTTTTTGAAATTACTTCCACCGAGATAACCACGGACACCGCTGAACCAATGACCATCAATTTGATATGAGACATCGAGGGAAGAAGCCATTACATTGAGGTATTGGTCTCCGAGAGAAGCCCCTGCCTGGGCATTTAGCCAAAATTCATGCTCGACAGGTTTATCCTCTGTCTGGGGAAATACTTTAAATACTGATGATAATAACACAGTAAATATGATAATGAGATACTTTGTATTTAGGAATATTTTCTTCATTTTTTCCAATTGAAATTAAAATCTGAAATTACCGATTTGAAGATAAAAAGGATATAGAAGGAAAAATTTCGTGCTTCTTTTTCCAATTTCAAGTGTCGGCGAGGGAAACTTGAAATAGTTAAGTGACTGCCTCAGCCAGTTCCACCATCCGGGACCATCGGGTAAAAGCTCGATAAGATTATAATCCAGAGAAATCAGAAATTTTTGGTTACCGTAGACTTTACCGAAATGAGAATCATCCGATATTAATTCGGCATTATGTTCTGTAAAACTTGACGATAAACTGTAAACAGCGTACCCGACACTAAGGTCTAGCCATTTGGGCCAGTAATGATTTATGCTTTCCGGCAGAATATTGTGCATGTTAATTCCCATGTAAAATGTCTGGCAACTATAATTATCAATAAATGACATTGCCTCCCTTCTGTCATATTCATGGTGCCACGACGGTTTAACATACATAAATTTCGGTGTAAAATTTTGAAGGAATGGTATGTAATGCTGGGCAATAAAAAATGACGCTCCCGTTACATCGGCGAACCAGTCTGTAGGTGAAAATCCCCAATCAAGGCTTAAGCCATCGAGAATTTCGACATAAGTTGTATATGCGAATCCAAGCGAACCGCCAATTAATGTGGCTTCATCCCAACTGAAGCCCGATTCCATTAATATCTCGCTGAAAACATAAGAGGGCATAAAAGTGCCAAAGAAGTGACCGCCTTTATCAAGATAAGCAGAGAATTTACCGTCTTCTGATACATTGAAGGGACCCGTCCTTTTCCATATTGTGCTTTGCTGTGCTTCATGCTGTGCGACAAAGACACCTGCCATACAAGTACTGAATATAGTGAATTCGAGTGGTTTGATTTTTGTGTTTATATAAGGGGGTTCGCCATCTATAGTGTATCTTTGTTTGTCAGCAAGCATGAATTGGTTTGCAGGTAAAATCTGAATTTTGTTTTTTCCGGGCATTTTGTCGTTTTTTATAATTGCAGAATCAGAGGTGGAACCTTCGATACCGTTTACAGCAAGCGCGCATGATGATGAAGCAAGGCTCTCTTTATTATCGGTTTGAGGATAAACGTAATTTGGATAAACAGATAAAATTGTTATAAATAATAAAATAAAGAAATATCTTGCAGCCATTGAACTAATTTTCCCAGTTAATTTTCCCGAACAAAATTCCGATAATATATCTTATTTATTGTCCGCATGTAACGGATAAATGTAAATTTAATTTTAAGATTGATTCGGAAAATTTGAAAGTTGATAATTTGATATATTAAAGTTTTCCCAAATAAAAGGAAGTTGATGGAAGATATTTTTAAACACTGTCAAGAAAATTAAATCGTCAATTTAGCCATGCAGGATAGAAGGAACAAATCGGAAAGCAGGATAATCGGTCCACAGGTATTGATTAATGCCTATTCAAACGGATTTTTTCCGATGGCGGAAGGCAGGGAAGGGGAAATCTTCTGGCATTCGCCTGACCCGCGGGCAATTATCCCGCTCGAAAAAATCAGAATGCCGCGTTCATTGAAGCAGGCGATTAAGAAGGAAGGTTTTGTTTTTCGCATTGATTCGTGTTTTGAGGATGTGATTAATGCCTGTGCCGAGCGCGTGAATACGTGGATTTCGCAGGAGATTATTAATTCGTACATTATTTTACATAAACTCGGTTATGCTCATTCCGTGGAAACATTCAGGGACGGGGAGCTTGCAGGGGGTTTGTACGGTGTGGCAATCGGCGGGGCATTCTTCGGCGAGTCAATGTACACATCGGTTAGCAATGCATCGAAAGCGGCATTTTATGAGCTTGCGAAACACCTCGTGAGTAGGGGATTTATTCTGCTGGACACTCAATATATCAATGATTTTACTGAATCGCTCGGAGCTATGGAAATATCAAGAAACCAGTATATGACACTTCTCAACAAGGCAATAGGATTGCAGTGCAGGTTTTGAAGTGTTGACATTTTGGTTTCTTCTTCGACTACGCTCATGACAATATTAAATGTATAATCCCTACGGGATAAGAGAGTGGGGGTCAGTAATATCAGGACTATTAACATATAATCACTACGTGATAATTCGCATACAAGTATCAAAGAACGAATAAGGCAAAAATTAGGATGGGGATTTCTAAGGGTAAGAAAACGGTTAAAAAATAGTTTCTGAATGATAAAAAAAATAAAACAATTTAAATTCAGAATTTCGTGATTATTAAATAAAAAATTAAGTTTAAATCATTTCATATTAATTGATTTGTAAATAATGCGATTAAAATTCAAACAAAAAATTCTACCGGCTGCTTATTTTATATTTTTTCTTTTAACAAGTGCCAAAGCAATTGACAGGGCACAATTGTACAATAAAATTGATTATTATATTTCGAAATACGGGCTGAAATGCCTCGGCGAAAAGATTACCGATAATTTCGGTAACGGCTGCGATAGCCTTTATGGAACAAGAAACATGAGGACGGTTCTCTATGGAATTGTTTACAGGGGCGGAGCTAATAATTTTTATGATAAATATAATAAAAGAAATAATCACAATCCTCTTCCCGGAACAGGGTTGAGAAACCTTTGCAGGCAGGGATTTTCAACGGCTGTTTATCTTTATAAAACAAATTATGACAGCTCGGTTAAGTCGGTTGAAGATACATTAACAGGCAACAAGCTGGAATACCTCGATATAACAGGTGAAAGCAATGAATCAATCCATAAAATATTAAATTTAGTTTATGAAGACATTGTCCATCCCGACAGGGGCCCTATTTATATTCATTGCTGGAACGGCTGGCATCAGTCCGGATTAATCAGTGCTCTAATCTTAATGCAATTTTGTGATTATACACCTGCTAAGGCTTACAGGTATTGGCTCGAAAATACCGACGGAGTTAAATTGAAAACAGATAAAATCGAAAGAGTAATCGAGTCTTTTAAGCCGTATCGGGATTTCAAAATTGATTCAGCCCTGGAATCCAGGATTTGTCCATGTATGGGTAAACATCATTAGCCAATTTACCGTCCTACATCAAAATTTATTACAAATTTTTTTCATTCTTACCACCTTAACAATGTTAATTTCTTGATTTTTAAATAGTGAAAACTCTATAAGTATCTTTCATATAAATATATATTATAATTTATATTTTTATATTCAAATAATATTCTTGGTCACCTTTCAATCAGGCAACGATTTATTTCGGAAAAAGCAATAATAATTATCTAATAAAACTAAAAAATGAATTTTTTTTTACGATTTAATTTCTGTATATTAATTCAATAAAATTAATTTGTTTTATTAAAACATATTTGAAAATAGTTGTTTGATAAATCAACGCTTTTAAATGAAATCTACAAATTTGGTAATGATAAAAAATTTTTTAATTTTTTATAGAGCAGTATTTATCTTGATAAGTCATCGTCCTTTCATCTAAATGATTTACTGTAAGTAAGTCTGTGCTATTTGATAGTTATATGCAATAAAGATAAAACTATTATAGAATTTTAAGGAACTGAGATGAAAAAATTTATACTCATAATTACCTTAAGTCTGACTTTCATATTTATTTTTTTTATTAATTCGTCAGCTCAAAACAACAAAGATGTAAAAGAGAAAAAAGTCAATTTAGACCTATATGAACTAAGTTTGGAAGAGTTGGGAAAAGTTGTAATAACATCATCTAAAACCCCACAATTCACAACTAAAATTACACAAAAAGTAGATGTTATTACAGACAGGCAAATAAATAATTCAATATCCAGCAACAGAAATCTTGCAGAACTAATCAGGTATTTACCGGGAGCATCTGTTATGGTATTATCACGTAACGATGCTAATTGGGGTGCTTATGGTGGAATTGGTCCCAAATATTGTACCTATATGATAAATGGGCTTGTTATGGATGGTTTCATTGACCCTATGAGTATAAATAAAATGGCAATTCAGAGGATAGAAATTCAAAGAGGGCCGGCATCAATACTTTATCCGAACTATTTATCTCAGGATTTTGCAGGGAACCAAAGCCCGTTAGCAGGAACAATAAACCTTATATTAAAAGATGACATTAATAAGCCATTTACAACAATTGAATTTAATTACGGTTCATATAATACCTACAATGTTAATGCTTATCATGAAAATAATATTGGAGGTTTAAGCATTATTACCGGTGTAAATTATGAAAAATCGGATTATATTAATTATGGTTCCGAAAATTCTTGGCTGAATATGTTGAAAAATCCTGAATACCAAAAAGTAAAATGTTTTATAAAAGGCTCGATATATCTGGATGAATCAAAGAAGCATGAAATTACAATATTTGGGAATCAAACTTTTCATTCCGGAGATGTTGGCCGCATAAACAGACAATTTAACAACAGGTATAGCCTAATCAACTTTTCGTACTCAGGGCAAATAGCAAATACAATAAAAATTACTGCAAAATCGGGAATAAGAGTGTACAACCGTAGATGGCAGGAAGATAATTATTCCAGCACAGTTAATGATATATCACTTAAAGAAATTGATGGAGTAAAACAATTTATAATACCTGCCGATGTTTCGATTTCTTATTTACACTTTAATAACAGTAATCTTACCATGGGAGTTGATTTTCAAAATGCCGCTTATCAAACAACTGCACAACCTGTTAATAACAACAACGGGATAATGAATGATGCATCAGCTTCACAAATTGGAGCTTATTTACAGGAAGAATTGCAGTTAGACAAATTTACTCTTAGAGGCAGTGGTAGATTTAATCATATTGGATATGACATAAATAAATTAAGCGGACAGTCTCCGGGAACTGAAAATCAAGCATGGAATGTGTTTTTATATAGTATGGGTGCTAAATTCAGATTTATTGAAAATTGGACTATTTTCAGCAATGCCGGTAATAGTTTTATGTCACCAGCACTTAAATCAATAGGTGGTACTATTCATGCAAATGATACTGTAAATAATGGCCAATTACCCAATCCTAATTTAAAACCGGAAAGCGGATTGAGTTTTGATTTTGGAATTGATGGTGAATTGCCGCTTGATATTTCTTTGTCCATTCGGGCCTTTTTCAGCACAATTTCAGATGCTATTATTGATAATGTAATCAGGCAAATTCCCTCACAGACAATATCGGTAAATGCTGAAGGTAAAACAAAGGCTTATGGCATTGAATTAGGAATTAAACAAATAATAACAGATAACATTGACTGGTTTATCAATACAACAGTTACTAAGTCTGAAATAATTGATCCGAATAATCCGGACCAAAACGGAGTTGAAGTTCCATTTGTCCCGGCATTTGTTTTCAATTTAGGATGTCAGTACAGATTGCCCTTTGACATTGAGATTATACCGACTTTACATTACGCAAGCCGCATCTTTGACAATAATTCAAAACAAAGTCGCAATTCTTTTCTTACAAAAGAATTATTGAACTTACTTCTAAATAAAAACATTGCTATTATTGATAAATATAAATTATCATTAACATTAAAATTTTATAACATTACAAATAATAAATTCAATATGCCCTGGCAGTTCAGGGACCCTGGTTTCAGTATGACAGCCGGATTAGGATTATCTTTTTAATATAATAAAAAATAGTCTATGATTATGAAAAAATATACTCATTTAACTGTTATAGTATTAATTTTATTTCAACTTTTGTCTGTAGCTAAATCACAAAAGTTAGAAAGACAAGAAGCAGTTGCTGCATATATTTATAATTTCGCTAAAAATATCCATTGGCAGGATGAAAATTCAATTAATGTGTTTAAATTCCTAGTAATCGGTGATGCCGATGATGTGTCAAAGGAATTAAATAATCTTTCAAAAACCAAAAAGCTTAGAGACAAACCGATTAAAATTATTTCTTCTCCTTATTTGAAGGATATTGATAATATTAATCTTATTTATCTGCCAAATAATCAATGTAAAAATATAATAGAACTTTATGACAAAATTGAAGGGAAAAATATTCTTCTTGTAAGTGACGGTTGTGAAGATAAAAGGTTTATAATGATCAATCTTTATGAAAAGAATAAAAACCAACTTTCTTTTGAAATTAATAAGGCAAATATTATAAATCAAAATTTGAGTTTTGACTCTGAGTTACTTCTTATTGGAGGTACTGAGATAGATGTTGCAAGTTTATATCGCAAATCCCAGTATAATTTGAGGACCATGCAAAAAAATATTGATAAAATAAGCGATTCCCTCAAAAACCTTCAAACAAATATCCAGTCATCAATTAATCTCATAAATGAACAACAGACAGCAATTTCAAGACAGAAGATTTTATTAGAAGAGCAGCTAAACAAAATTAAAAATGATGAGGATTTAATAAAATCTCAAAGAGGTATCTTAGTTTCTCAACAGAAAGCTATTGACAATAAGAATCAAATTCTTAAAGACAAATTAAATGAATTAAAAAAGGAACAGGATGAATTAGAATGTCATGAGCAGATTTTGAAGAATAGACAAAAGCAAATTGAAGAGCTGAATAAAGAAATAAAGGGTAAAAACCTAATTCTGGGCTCCCAATCGGAGACCATTGTAAAACAGAAACAATTATTATATTTATCCATCATAGTCGGTATTTTGATAGTATCTCTTGTAATTGCAATTTATATTGGCTACAGAAAAAATAAACAAAAAAGTCAAATTCTGGCAAGTCAGAAAAGGGAAATAGGCAGAAAATTAAATGAAGTCGAAAAATTAAACGAACAACTGAAAAGTGCAGACCAGTACAAATCAATTTTCCTGGCAAGTATGAGTCATGAACTACGAACACCGCTTAATTCGATTATCGGCTATACAGGTATTCTCCTCATGGGTATGACCGGTCAGTTGAATGATGAACAAATAAAACAACTGAACAAGATAAAGAATAATTCTAAACACTTATTGAGTTTAATTAATGATATTCTCGACATATCAAAAATAGAAGCTGATAAAGTAGAATTGCAGATTGAGGATTTCAATTTGAGGGATTTGATTAATCAGATTGTCGAGATAATTTATCCGAAAGCTGTTGAAAAAAACCTTGAGCTGACTGCTTCAGTTAAAGATGATTTAATAATATCATCAGATGTTAGAAGGATAAAGCAAGTTATAATAAACCTTGTAACTAATGCAGTCAACTATTCTGAAACTGGAAAGATTGATATTAAGGCAGAGAAATTATCAGATAAAAATTTCAGGGTGTCAGTGAAAGATACCGGTATAGGCATATCTGAAGAAGATATGCAGAGGCTTTTTCAGCCATTTCAGCAAATTGATACTACCCTGACAAAAAAGACAAGCGGGACAGGTTTAGGACTGTATTTATGCAGAAAATTAATGAAATTGCTTGGAGGGGATATATTTGTTAAGAGTGAGCTGGGAAAAGGCAGTGAATTTTATATTGAAATGCCGATTAAGAACAATTAGAGTAATATTATGAAACGTGTACTTGTAATCGAAGACAATGAAGACAATATGTATTTAATCAAATTCATATTGGAAGCAAATAATATTAATGTCATTATGGCAACCACAGGTCAGGATGGCATGGAAACTGCAATCAGGGAAAAGCCTGATTTAATTTTAATGGATATACAATTACCTGATATAAATGGTTTGGAAGTAACAAAAAGAATCAGACAATCAGAAATAGGTTCTTCAATACCAATTATGGCAGTTTCATCTTATGCCATGACTGGAGACAAACAAAAGGCAATGGACGTAGGTTTCAATGATTACATTGAAAAACCAATAGAACCGGAAACAATAATGGATAAAATCAACAAGTATCTTTAAATAAACAATCAGTGAAGAAACATGGGAGAGAATAATATGAAAATTATGATAGTAGATGATAATTCGGATAATCTTGAGATGTTAGAAATTATTCTTAGAAGTCAAAATAATAATGTTGATACTGCAATCAACGGTAAAATAGCCCTTGAAAAATTAAAAGCAAATAAATATGATTTAATAATATCCGACATACTCATGCCTGTGATGGATGGTTTTCAACTTTGCAGGGAATGCAGAAAAGATGAAGAATTGCGAAAAATATGCTTTATTTTTTATACTGCAACTTATATTGACAGCAAAGATGAGGAATTTTCCAAATCGGTGGGTGCACAGCAATTCATACGTAAGCCACAGGACCCTGAAATTCTCCTTCAAATTATCAATGATGCATATAACAAATTCAGCGAAGCACCAATTATTCATGAAGAGCAAAAGGAAGAGGAAATTCTTAAACTTTATAATGAGAGGCTCGTTGCAAAATTAGAAAAGAAAAATATTGATTTGGAAAAGGAGATAGCAGCTCATAAAAAAACTGTTGAAGAATTAATTATTGCCAAAGATAAGGCAGAAGAGATGAATCGCCTAAAATCAAATTTCCTGGCAAATATGAGCCATGAATTAAGAACACCAATGGTTGGAATACTTGGTTTTTCGGAATTAATTCAAACAGAAAAAAACCTTGATACAACAAAAGAATTAGGAATGTTAATCAGTAAAAGCAGCAGTAGGTTGATGAATACTTTGAACTCAATTATCAATCTCTCAATTGTCGAATCAGAGAGGATAACCGTTCATGAACAAATAATAAATATTGTTGAATTGATTACAAGAATAATTGAAATCTATGAAAATGAAGCTAAGTCAAAAGGCCTGACAATAAGAATGGAAGCTGAGAATAAAGCAATATTTATTAAAACTGACGAGAAAATTATAACTGATATTTTAACAAATCTTTTGAGTAATGCAATAAAATTCACTGATCGGGGTGATATTACAATTTCTCTTAGATATGATACTAACAATGATAAAAATTTTGTCTCTATTGAGGTTAAAGACACAGGTATAGGAATAGAAGAAAGTCAATTCAATGTAATCTTCGATGAATTCCGACAGGCAAGTGAGGGATTAAGCAGAAGTTTTGAAGGGACAGGTCTCGGGCTGACTTTATGTAAAAAATACATCGAATTACTTGGCGGCACCATTTTAGTAAAAAGTAAACTGAATATGGGTTCTACATTTTTTGTCAAACTACCTTCATCAAAAATAAATGTTTCAGGTATTAACGTTAACAAAAAAGTACCGATAGATTTAGATAAACAAATCGAGCAACTAAATTATATACAGGGAAAGATATTGTACGTTGAGGATGATGATACCAATAGAAAACTTATGAAAATATACTTAAAAGATAAATTTGAACTTGATTTTGCTCTTAATACAAAAGAAGCTCTTCAAAAAGTAAAAGAAAATAATTATATTTTAATTTTAATGGATATAAATCTTGGCCATGGTGATAACGGTATAGTTGCAGTTAAAGAAATCAGAAAGATAGAAAAATTCAAAAAACTACCGATTATCGCAGTAACTGCCTATGCAATGTTTGGTGATAAAGAGGAGTTTATTCATGTAGGTTGTTCTGATTATTTACCAAAACCATATAATAAAGATACACTCTTAAGCACGATAGCAAAAAACTTAAACTGATATTTTATTATTATTAAAATTCAATCCTCCTCTTTACGCATTTCATATAATGCTTCGGATTGTGTTATTTATATTGAAATAACAATATACACAGTTATTTTATTTGGTGTTGTGAAAAAATAGATAAAGCCCAAAAAAATTATTAATTCAAATATTTTTAATAATAATTTTAAATATTATATTGCAATAATCATAGTTTTCTCATAATCCGGAGAAATTGGTATGAAGGTATATCTTACATTCATGATATTATTGTTTAACTTTTATTCTCTATTCACTGCCTGTGCACAGTCATGGCAGGAACTCTTCGACAGTACAACAGCCTTTATGGATAAGCAAGATTACCGGACAGCTCAGGATTGGGGAGAAAAAGCACTCGTGCAGGCTGAGGATGAATTCGGTAAAACAGATACAAATTATGCCGTGACACTTAATAAATTGTCAGAAATCTATGATAATTTAGGTAATCCAGCCAAAGCACTCACTGTTCAGAATCAAGCACTTGAAATTTTCAAACAAATTGAGATTGGAGATAATGCCAAATATGCTAACGGAATAGGGAATGCTGCAGTATATTATTATGAAACCGGCAACTATGTTGAAGCTGAGAAGAATTACAAGTCAGCCCTTGAAATGCAAATGAGAATATTCAAAGGGGACAATGAGGATGTTTTTACAAGCCTGAATAATCTCGGTTATTTCTACAGCAGTTTAGGAAAATATAACGACGCCGAGAAATACTACAGGCAAGCACTCGATATGGGAAGAAGGATTTATAAGAGTGATAACTCTGCCCTGGCGACATGTTTAAGCAATTTAGGTGCTTTTTATGAAAGTACCGGGAAATATAATGAGGCAGAACCGTTATACATTGAATCACTTGAAATGAGGAAGAGATTGTATAAAGGTGACAGTCCTGATTTGGCAAATAGTTTGAATAATTTATCTTTTTATTACTGCAACACAGGGCAATTGGACAAAGGCGAAAAATACTTCACTGAAGCTCTTGAAATGAAAAGAAGATTATACAAAAGCGATAATCCTGACCTTGCAGTTGGCATCAATAACCTGGGTGCAATATATAATATAAGAGGCAAATACAAGGAAGCTGAAACATTATTTAAAGAAGCCCTCGATATGAGCCGCAGGCTTTACCCCGGAGATAATTCACAATTATCACAAATGCTTTGCAACTTTGCCAATTTTTATGACAACCTGGGGCACTATACTGAAGCTGAAGAATTGTACAAGGAAGCACTTGCTATGTCAAGGCGTCTTTTTAAAGGGAATAATCCTCATCTTGCCACAGTATTAAATAATACAGCAGTCTTTTATGATAAACTGGGAAATTTTACAAAAGCAGAACCGCTTTACAAAGAGGCTCTTGAAATGTGCCGAACCCTCTATCCCGGAGATAATCCCAATCTTGCGGGAACAATTAATAATGCAGCTTCCTTCTTTGACGAAGAGGGCAAATTCGATGAATCTGAAATATTATATAAAGAAGCCCTCGACATGAGAAGACGGCTTTTTAAATCAGACCACCCCGACTTGATTGTCAGCATAAATAACATGGCTTATATGCTGGCTTCGCAGGGTAAATTGAAAGAATCTGAATCTTATTATAAAGAGGCACTGGATATGAGCCGCAGGTTATATCCAACTGATAATGCCAACCTTGCACATTGCATTGACAATATGGCTGTTATTTATAAAACTACAGGCAATTATAATATGGCAGACTCTCTTTACCGGGAAGCTTTAAATATGTACAAACATATTTTTACGGGAGACCACCCTGATTTGGCAAATTGCCTAAATAACATTGCCGTACTCTATGAAACAGAGAAAAAAAATATTGAGGCTGAAAAATATTATGCAGAAGCACTTGATATGAGCAGGAGAATGTTTAAAGGTAATCATCCTACATTGGCTTCAAATCTATTCAATAATTCTTCTTTTTATCAGAGCACGGGCAATTACGATAAAGCTCTGAGCTTATATGAAGAATTATTTTCAGTAGTTGATAAAATTATTAATAGTTATTTTCCTTCTTTGAGCGAATCCGAGAAAG
>DAHXMP010000142.1 GCA_027371665.1 Bacteroidota bacterium
TCTTAAGCTGGATATAATGAATGGAGATGATTTAATTGGGTTTTATGATAGAGTATTGAGTATTTGCGGGGGGGGTTAACGGTAGTTCTGTACCATGCCAGGTTGAATGGGAAAGCGATTGCAATGGGGGAGGTACTGCAACATTCGAATTTAAGCCGGGTGCTCCATACAACTATGCCCTTACGGCAAGCGGCACATTTTCAATACCTCAGAACCTTTTTCCTTACCTGGAGATTTTACCGAATCCGGTTCACTTTCGTAATCATACATCAAAAGATACTGCACTTGTAACAATCAGGGCGAGAAATAATTATGTGAAAATATCAGCCGGTGGATTTACAACTACTGACAGCCGCTATCAGATTGTTGATTGGGAAGGGCTCTCTCTGCCGGGAATCATAAAGAAAGATAGTGCTATAACTGTAAAACTCGAATACAGTCCTACAGATTCATCATTTTCCAGGTCGTTTATCGAGATTCTCGGTTCGGCATGTTCGGGAATGGATATGATTGCAGACGGAATGATTGATTTATTCTGCAGCGATGTAGATATGGGAGATTGTGTTATTGACGATTCTGTCTCTGCTGTAATATCACAATTGTTCTGCAACAACAGTGCTTCCGCCGTGAATATAACCGGTTTAAACATTGAGACAGGCGATGCTTCAATGTTTGAATATATAAACTTCAATCCGCCTCTGCCCTGTACATTGGATTCAGGTCAATGTTTACAGGTTACGTTCAGGTTCAAACCCGTCAGCCTTGGGAGTAAATACTCCAGGATAAGCCTTACAACGAGTGTAGGAACTTTTTATTCAAACATAACCGGGAACGGTTTGAACAAGCAGGGAGTAAATGATTATATTGAAGGGCAGGCAAAACTTGAGGAAATTTATCCGAATCCTGCAACAGGCATCACGAATGTTAATTTTACACTGTCTGAGCCTGGTGTTACAAAGCTGTGGGTAATAAATGTTCTTGGCGGCAAAATCATGAAGATAGGTGATAACTATATGGAGCCGGGAGCTAAAGAATTGAGTTTCGATTCAGGCAGACTTACAAACGGTGTATTTTTTGTTTTGATGCAGACACCGACACAATTATTAACCCGGAAGTTTAACGTAATCAAGTAAAATTATTAACATATAGAAATTATCTTTAAATTTGTAGTTTGAAATGATGAGTAAACCCCATCATTCACGTAATCGTGAAACATGGGGTTTATTTGTATTATTATAAGTCGGGAGATTATTGCCTTCGCAGGAATGAAAAAACTTATAAATTTCCGATTTAAAATATCACATTGAGCGTAGTCGAAATGTGCTTAATATAGTTATCTAAAGTCTTCGACTACGCTCAGATTGACAATTTTTGAATATATATTATTAATGCAATGCCTGAAAAAACAGTCCTGAAGTGGGATACAATCGAAAGAAAAGATGCCGGCGATTTGAAGATTTTCAAAGTATCACAGGTGCGTCGCCGAAATTCTCAATTGGGGAAAGAAGGCACTTTTGTCGTTCTCAATTCATCGGCATGGGTAAATATCATACCTTTGACAGAAGATAACAAAGTAATCATGATTGAACAGTATAGGCAGGGAATAGATGAATTGACTCTCGAAGTTCCCGGCGGAATTGTCGAGGCGGGTGAAGAACCAAAAGATGCAGGAGAAAGAGAATGTAAAGAGGAAACAGGATATGCTGGACCCGGGAATGCTATTCTTCTCGGTGTGAATCAGCCGAATCCGGCTTTCCTCGACAATCTCTGCTATTCTTATGTCTGGTTCGACTGCAGAAAATTATACGAACAAAAGCTCGACAGGCACGAGGATATAAGAGTTATTGAAATTCCGTTGAAAGATATCAAGAGTATGATTTTAGAAGGCAGGATTAATCATTCTCTTGTTATGGATGCGTTCTTTTACTTTTTTTTAAGATATGATATTTAGAAGATTGTTATATGGAATATAATAGAATATTTGTCAGTCTGAGCGAAGTCGAAGTATGAAAACCATGAGCAAATCAGTCTTCGACTCCGCTCAGACTGACAATGTATATTTAATAAAAGGCTTTTGACTAAGTTCCAATTAACCCCCATTTATAGCGGGGAAATAAAAATGGGTAAAAAGTGTAAATAAAATATTAATTTTGAGTATGGGAAAAATCATAGCAATTGCCAATCAAAAAGGCGGGGTAGGTAAAACGACTACAGGTATTAATCTTGCTGCATCTCTTGCGGCATCCGATTATCCGGTTTTACTCGTTGATATTGACCCGCAGGCAAATACTACAAATGGTATAGGTATCGAATCGAAGGAACTCGATAATTCTATTTATGAGGTGCTTGTAAATGGTGTATCTGTTAAGAATGCTATTCTAAAAACGGACATGAAAAACCTCGATATTCTGCCTTCTCACATAAATCTTGTCGGTGCGGAAATTGAAATGGTAAATAAAATTAACCGCGAGCTTGTATTGAAAAATATACTCGGGCAGGTTAAGGATAAATATAAGTTTATTATTATTGATTGCCCGCCATCATTGGGTTTACTGACTCTGAATGCATTGTCTGCGGCCGATTCCGTGCTGATTCCAGTGCAATGTGAATATTATGCCCTCGAGGGCCTCGGCCAATTATTAAATACGATTTCGATTGTGCGATACAGGCTGAACCAGCAGTTGACAATCGAAGGAGTTTTACTTACAATGTTCGATTCGAGGCTGAGGCTTTCGAACCAGGTTGTCGAGGAAGTCAGGAAGCATTTTGAAGATAAGGTTTTTAATACGGTTATATCACGGAACGTAAGGCTATCAGAAGCACCGAGCTTCGGCAAGCCGGTAATCCTCTATGATGCTTTCAGCAGCGGAGCGAACATTGTAAGTAAAACTCCTTCGATTGTCAACTGCTGGTTCAGCCTGTATCGCACAATCGAAATCGT
>DAHXMP010000144.1 GCA_027371665.1 Bacteroidota bacterium
ATGTTATTATATGGGTGCAGCAGTACCAAAATCATTGATAAAAATCCTCCGCCTTATCAACCCAGACTCAGCATGAAAGATATGCCGGGAAAAACAACATTTTATTTCTCTATTAATGCCGATACATCTGCCTTACAGGACAAAATTGATTTCGTAAAATCAATTTCTTTTGTCAGAATTGAAATTGTAAATCAGAAAGATTCCGTTATCAATAGATTAGATATGAAACAATTGGAAATCGAGGGAAAAACTGAGGACAAGGAACAAAAAGCACTATCGGCAACAGGTTTTATAAATTGGCTAATCCCTCCGAAATTAGATATTAAAAAGCTGAAATACCGCTTTATGATTTTTGCCAGGAATCAATTTTTCAACGTTACAAAAACTTATGATGAACTCCAGCCAAAAGAACAGGAGAAAGAAATGCAGGCAATCATATTGGAACCATTTGTAGAAAATGTTACCGTTAATTCTGCTGATTTTGGAGCAATGGCCAAAAGAACAAAATCAGTTGATAATGAATATTGTCCTACCTCGGAAACTTTTAGAGTCGAAATCCTGAATCATAACGGGATACCTGTATGGATTTCAGGTTACGGGTCGGCATACCTGCAGGTACTTACCCCGGTACTTCCCAAAGAAACAGGAGATGCTCATAAATACATTGTTCACTGGAACGGAATGCAATCCAATAATACACCTCTCTGGCCCGGAGAGTATACACTTAGAATGATTATTCCGGCTAAACCTGAGGCATATACCACAACTATGAAATTCGACTGGAAAACGAATGGTAAATAATGAAGATGCAATGAAAAGGGCTATTTTATTAGCTCTCAAAGGCACCGGAAAAGTAAGGACTAATCCTCTTGTAGGTGCTGTCATAATCAAAGACGGAGAAATTATCTCGGAGGGTTGGCACCACGAATTTGGGGAGAATCACGCAGAAATTGATGCTATTGATAAGTTAAATAACGAAGAAACAAACGGAGCCACTCTTGTTGTTAATCTCGAACCCTGCGTTCATTATGGAAAAACACCCCCATGTACACCGGTTATTATTGAAAAAAAATTCGCAAAAGTTGTAATTGGGATGCAGGACCCCAACCCGGTTGTTTCAGGTCAGGGAATTTCAATGCTCAGAGAAGCCGGGATAGAAGTCGAGACAGGAATCCTTGAAAATGAGTGCCAATGGCTCAACAGGATTTTTAACAAACATATAACAAAAGGGATGCCTTATGTCATCCTCAAAGCAGCACAATCTGCTGATGGTTGTATTTCAACTTCAAAGGGTGAGTCCAAATGGCTTTCCTGCGAAGAAAGCCGAAAAAGGGTACATGAACTCAGGGCTTTTTGCGACGCTGTCCTGGTTGGAAAAGGTACTGCTTTAACTGATGACCCAATGCTGACCGTAAGGGAAGCTGACGGAGTAAATCCTGTTAGAATTGTTCCCGATACAAACCTTAGCCTTCCCATATCACTTAATATTTTTAAAGATGCTTTCAATAATAAGACATTCATTTGCTGTAATCAAAATGAAATTGTATCAGATAAAGCTTATGAACTTAAAGCTCTGGGAGTAGAAACTATTCCTTGTGCTGTCAATTCAGATAATAGAATTGATTTACGGTTAATGTTAAAAAAATTATACGATGAATATAAAATTTCTTCTGTTCTTGTTGAGGGAGGAACTAATATATTCTCTTCTTTTGCCGATGTTAATTTAATTGATGAACTCCATTTATTTATTGTGCCGAAATTAATCGGTAACGGGAAAAAAACATTTGGTGAATTGGTAACAAATAGCCTATCGGATGCTAAAGAGCTTAAATTTATCTCTACTGTTCTCTGCGGTGATGATTTGCATTCCATCTTTATCAGAAAATCCTAACCTCATTTTATCATTCATTCTAAATTAGAAATAAATTAATTTTGTATTTTCAAAACCCTTAAAAAAAAAGGGGATTGAATCCCCTTTTTATAATTATTAATCCTAAATTATTTCCAGTCAATAATAAGAGAAAATCTCATTGTATTAGCTAACGGGTGATTCTCTTCAACAGTATTGATAAAACTGAAGTCAAGCCTGAAAATATCATATCTCACACCTGCTCCGAAATTCCAGTATTTTCTGTTTCCGAGCCTCGACGGTTCGGTGAAATAACCGGCTCTCAGGGCTACGAGTCCTTCGTACCAATACTCCGCACCGAATGAAAGTTCAACACCTGCATTTTCCCAGCCTGTAACCAATGACTTTGGCAACGGGTCGGAGTTTGTAATGTATGTACTGTCAAATGAACCGTCAGGATTTGTTGTAACAATAAGATTGGTATATCTTCTTACAAGAAGTTTTGAAACGTCACAAGCAAACTTCAGGTCGTTGAATTCATCTTTAACGATATTGAACGCAACGCCCATTCTAAGATTTGTCGGTAATGGGTCAGACTCATTTCTGTATGTTACTTTTGGTCCGACATTTTGTAAATTTATCCCTGCCGAAAACAAATCGCCGGCTTCCCAACCGAAAATATTCAGATTTTGGGGTTTCCAAAGCAACCCAAGGTCAAATCCACCGCTGATGCCCGTTCCTGCTCCCTGCTGTCCCTGTGTTGCAGGAGCTAAATTTGACTGAATATATCTCAACTGAAAACCCAATGACAGGTCTGTTGCAACCACTGTTCCGTAAGATAAACCGACGGCGAATTCATTTGATATAAACTTTCCGAGTACTACACCGTTATCATATGTTCTCGTAAACTCACCGAGATTCATAAATATAAAATTAAATGCAACCGTTCCGTCCAGGCCGTCAAAATACTGACCTATAGTGCCATAACTGTAAAACAA
>DAHXMP010000205.1 GCA_027371665.1 Bacteroidota bacterium
ATACAGGTATTGTATTTCAATTTATTGATAAAGATACCAATAATAATGACAAAGTAATCTATACTTCAAAAAATATCAGTTTATTGAATTCGGGTTACAAACCTGAAATTACATCGCTTAAAACCCTGTCGATAGCTGACAGAGAAATCAAAGTAAATTTTGCGACAATCCCGAATTTTGGAGGTCAGTTTCAACATTTTTTGCCTTTACTTGCATTTATCATCTCATTGCTTTTAACATTCGGGTTATTTAGTTTTATTTTGTTGACAACTACTCGTAAAGCCGTTGCAATAGACCTTGCTGAAAGGATGACAAGGTCTCAGAGACGTATCCTTGAATCATCGAATGACATAATTGCGGTTCTTGATATGTCAGGTAAATGGAAATCAATGAATCCGGCTTCCTTTGCTATTTTTGGTATGAAACCGGATGAGTTAATCGGTGAAAAGATTCATTCCGTTTGTGTTAATCCATCCGAATTAAACGGTCTCTTTGATAAAATTTCTTCTTCCAAAAATGACTTTACCGAAACTATGGATTTACAAATTCGAACCGTCACAGGGGAATTGAAATGGATTAGCTTCAGTTTTACTGTCTCAGTCATTGATAGTATGGTTTATTCTATCGGAAGGGACGTTACTCATCAGAAATTGGCTGAAGAAGAAGAACGAATACATACTAAACAAATCGAAATTGTCGAGCAATTTACACGGGAAGCAAGTGAAACAAGGAATTATTTTATTACTAAATTATCCCATCAACTCAGAAATTCAATAACCTCTATTATTGGCTACATTCAGCTCCTTTCCCAAAAGGCTTATGATAACGAAGAAGAACATGACAATTATTTACTCCTTGCCAATGAAAGTTCTGAAGATTTATTTAACTATGTTTCAGATATTATTGATATTGTCAAAGGTGATGACTCAAGCAAGGATATTTCAAGGGTTTCAATTCCACAGGTTTTTGAATCCATTTCAAACGAATTTGCGAAAGATAAAAATATCAAAATTTCCCTTATTGAACAGAATTCCGGGGGTGATAGCTCAAAATCATTTACGGCCCTTGCTGACGCTGAATTATTAAAAACAACCATGTCCTTATTATTCAGGACTCTTTCTATCGGTTCTGCCGGGACTGAATTCAGGATTTCTGCCAATGAAAATGAATCGGAAGGGATTACTGAACTTCAGATTATTTCTGATTCAAATCCTGTCTTATCTGATTTAGTCAAAATTTATAAACAAAACAAAGATTCTATATTTGATGTATTAAAAAATGATAAAAATGATATTCTGGTTAGTCTTACAAAAACAGCTTCAAATATTAGAATTCTAAATGGTTCCATATCCATTGAAAACTTTGAATCTGATAATCAGATTATTGTTCAGATTACTCTTCCTTTGAATCAAACGAAAATATGATTTAAAGGTTACTTTGTATTTATCTGAGATTTATTAAAAAAAACTCAACATTTTTTCAAAATAATTACAGGGGTCTTTTTATGTCAGAAGATAGCAATGAATCTACGATTAATCAACCTGCCGGGTCACAGCTTCAGGATATGAATTTTGATGCTCCTTTCCAGGCATTAATTGTCAAAATGAGTAAAGATATGAGCTTTATTGGCATTATCGCTGTGATAATGGGTGCTTTGGATTGCATAACCATTATTGGAGCAGCCATTGGCATTCCTGTTATTTTTGCAGGTATTCGCTTACGTGAATCAGCAGAAGCATTCAGAAACTATGCTTTAAACCGTGATACTTATTTTTTACATCATGCAATCGAGCGACAAGAAAGATATTTCTTTATCTGGAAGGTTCTTGCTATTGTAGGTATCTGTTTAGCTGCTTTATACATCATATTTATTATAATATTCGCTGTCGTAGCAGGAACAACATTTTTAAAAATGGCTCAGTAACTTACACATTAAATTTTATGAAAGATTTCATGATTTAGCATTTTCGCTGTTGATTTCATGAAATTGTTTAAACATTTTTTATTAAGAAATAATTTCATCAGTTCTTAATCGTTATAAGCTCTTGCTTCATTGTTTACAAATTAATTTTGTTTTTTCCATTTACAATGGTAATATTGCAATTGTATGTTTCTGTGTGAGGTTAGAATACATAAAAATATGATGCAATGTATTATTAATGATATTTGAATAAAATGGGAATCAGCCAATTTAGCGATGATAATTATGACAACCGTGGCAGTGATGACATGGAGGATAAGGTTCGTCGTTATTCACGGGAATTAAGAGCAGGGGCTTTCTCCGGCAATTCTCTTCCGAGCCTTGATACAATTGAATCCCTGGTTAATTATTGTATTGAAAAAGAGAGATTCGAGACTGCTCTTGAGTTTTGTAATCTATGGCTTGAACTTCTTCCTGTTTCAATTGATGCTCTCATAAAGAAAGCCGTCATCTTAAATAATTTGAATGAACATGCTGAGGCATTAAAGGTTCTTGATAAGACTTTGTCCTTAAATCCAAACGATACAGAATCTTTATACCATAAATCGGTAGCCCTGAACCAGCTTTTTCGCAATAAAGAAGCACTTTATTGTATTAATGATGCACTCATCAACGAACCCGAAAATGAAGAACTTTTATTTCAGAAGGCATATATATTACAAAGCTTGCGGAAATATAACGAATCAATTGAAATTTATAATCTTCTGTTAAAATCCGATGTTATTTCTTCCGATTGTTATCAGGAACTTGGCTATTGTTATCATTATACGAGAAATTATGCTAAAGCACTTGAATTTTATGAAAAAGCTCTTGATGTAACACCTTATGATTATAATTTGTGGCTTAATAAAGGTGTAATCCATCACACGAAAGAACAATACCACAAAGCTATTGATAGTTTTGAAATGGCATTAGCGATTAAGCAAGATTTCTTTCTTGCATGGCATAATTTAGGTAACACTTATGCTTCATTGGGAAGAGTCAGTGAAGCTATTGAAAGCTATGAAGAAGCTCTTCGCCACGAACCGCAGGATATCGAAACACTTCATAACCTCGCAAGTGTTTATGCCGATTATGGGAATTATATGAAGGCTATTAATATTTTTTCGGTAGCTCTGAAATTGAAACCGAATCATGGTAAATCTTATTTCGGTAGAGGAATTTGTTACGATGCTTTAGAGAATTTTGATAAAGCAATTGAAGATTATGATGCTGCATTGTTATACAATCAGAACAATCCTGATATATGGTATGCAAAAGCAGATGTCCTTTTTAATGTTTCAAGATTAGCCGAAGCTTCCTTCTGTTATCATCAGGTCGTCCGCATTGAACCCTACAATGCCGAAGCCTGGCATGACCTTGGACTTGCACTTTATGAAATGCAAGATTTCGATAACGCCAAGAAAGCTTTTAAAAAAGCTATCAGATATGCTCCCGATTGGCCCGAAGGTTATTATTCATTATCCAAAATTTATGCACTGCAGAATTCTATCGAGTCATCTGTGAGTAATTTAAGTGTAGCCATAAAATTGGACCCCGAAAAGAAGGAAGATTTTTTTGCCGAGTTCCCAAAAATTATTAAAGACAATGACCTCAACCCCTATCTTAATGCTCTCTCTCAAATCAGTAACAACCAATTATAACCATATCAATTTCAGTTGAACGATAATTGCGGGTATTAACTGATTTAATTCACTCGTAAAAAGCCATACTAGCGAATGATACTGCAGAACCTTCCTCTGTCTCGTTCCATTGAGCATATTTCAAAAATTTTGCTGTTCTTGGTTCAAAGGTATGCATTAATGTATATATGGGAGGAAGACCACAAATTTTTCTTTTATCATTCACTTTTGCTATGCAATAATAAAAACCTTCGCTGTCAAGTTCTTCCAACCTGTCAATTAATTCTGTGTCTTCTTTAACTAAATTTTCAAGTTCTGGTTCTGCATCGAAATTATCATCGAATTTTCTTCCAATATGTGCTAAATCGCCGCTTGCTATATATATTGGTTTTTTGCCCGAACCGATAATGATTTCTCTTAACTTGTCAGTAAATTGACAGAATTTTTTATTTTTGGCGGGTGATTCGTTTTTTAAAATAAAATCAAAGAAAGAACCTGTCAATATCGGAAGTATTGAATAATCAATATTGCCGAAGAGATGTTGAATCATTACTAACTGCAGCTCAATTGAATGTTCATTCTTGTGTGCCATATTATCAATTTTTAATTCGGGAATTTCCCGAATTAGTTGTTCGATAATCTCCCTGTCGGTTTTTACGGTACCGAAAGGTGTTTCATAATCTTTATCACACAACATGAACAAATCTGAATTCCCGTAATGTGCCGTCCCAAATATAACGAATAAATCAGCTTCTGTACCTCTTATTGAATTATATGCAGAAGAATATGCCTGGTGTGCTTCCGTGCCTATCCTAAAATCAATGTGTGGAACAATTATACCTTTTGCTCCCGGTTTGATATTTGCAGCACCTGCAGAAGATAATATATTATTTATTTCAATCTCAAGATTATCAGGGTCTTCGGAATAGGTTGAACCGGAGCATACTGCAGGCCTCACTTTAGAATTTTTATACTTATCATTTTCTTCTTTTATTGTTTTAAATGTTTGTGTTTCGAGATATCCTAATGTATCAAGTATACCAATGATTTGCGTAATAGGGTCATATTCTTCGGGAGACTGTGTTTTTATTTTTATAAATTCCATCAGTCGGCTTTTGGTAATTTTACCGTCAAGAAGCCTAAGCAATGATAAAAATTCAATGGGCAGTTCTATAGGTTGTAATGCATATTCATTCGGGTCGTATAACAGAAATGATTTATTGCCGTTATTGTCAATTTCCCTGTATAGCAGTTCCTGCCTGATACGAGGGACAATATATTCATTATCCATATAAAAATACCTGCCCAAAAATTTAAAAAATTAACGTTAGCGGATTAATTTTATTATGAATGCTAAATTGAAATAATTTTTTTAAACTATGTTGACTTCAAATTCCAGGCTTATTCCAAAATTATCCATAACCGATTTTTTAATGTTTTCGGCAAGTGTTAGAATTTGTTCACCTGTTGCATTTCCATGGTTGACAAGAATCAAAGCATGATTGTCGAAAACACCGGCGTCCCCAATTCTCTGTCCTTTCCATCCACTCCTCTCGATAAGCCATGCTGCCGGAATTTTTACCATTCCATCATCTGTTACATATCCGGGAAAATCCGTTTCCTTTGATAACATATAATCATATTTCTTCTTTGTGACGATCGGATTCTTGAAAAAACTTCCTGCGTTTCCTAACTTCCCGGCTATAGGCATCTTTTTTGTTCTTAATCTTATTACCGTGTCAAAAATATCTGTAGCACCGGGCTTCAGGTCGGGATATCTTGCGAATTCTTCAGCCAGTTCTTTATATGAAATATTAGGTTCTTCCTGCTTTTTCAGCTTATAATTTACTGATGTTATTATGAATTTATCTCTTAAATTATTTTTAAAAACAGAATCCCGGTAGGAAAACCGGCATTCATCTGCGAGCATGATCTTTTTCTGATGTGTTGTTAAATCGAAACCTTCGAGTGATACAAAGAAATCTTTTTGCTCAACTCCGTAAGCTCCGATGTTCTGAACAGGTGCCGCACCAATCTTTCCCGGAATAAGTGCAAGATTTTCGAGCCCGTAAAACTTATTTAGTAGGCAAGTTGACACGAAGTCATGCCATAATTCACCGGCTCCTGCTTCAATTGTAACATGCTCTTTGGTTACTTCGGCATATTTAATGCCTTTTATGTTTATATCAATTACAAGTCCTTTAAAATCTTCTATAAAAAGTATATTCGACCCTCCCCCGAGAATTTGGCATTTGTTGTTTTTGAATAATCTTGAT
>DAHXMP010000337.1 GCA_027371665.1 Bacteroidota bacterium
TTTTTTTCCCGCTTCAATTGCTATACCGAAATCGTCGAGGATTGGAAGAAGGTTAAAAAGAACCCTTTCATTTGCATAATCCAGCATTTCTCTTTTTTCTTTAAGAGCCCTTCTGCGAAAGTTCTCAAGTTCAGCTGCTACTCTAAGCAATTGTTCCTTCAAATCATCCTTTTCCTTTTCAAGTTCTTTGATGGTGTCAACCTGCTCAACGGGGATTTCATCCTGTACTTCATCTTCAAAAGGCTTTCCATCAAACATTTCGGTTTCCGGTTCAGATGATTCTTCCGAAGCAAGCTCCTGTCCAGACTCAAAATTATTAAGGTCAAGATTACTCCCTGACTGATTTTTCAAATATGTGTCACTTAAATCTTTATGCTTATTAAAGCTAGGCCTTAAAGGTTTTTTGGGATTTGAACCGTCATCCATATTGAAACAATCTCCTTTTAAAGTTTAGAGTTAAAATAAAATAATAAATTTTAAAACAATATTTATTGTCGTTAAGCAATAATAAGACGATTTTATTTTTTCTTTCTTGTTTTGTCAAATTAGAGAAATTTCATGAAAGTGAGGTTAGAAATGGCACTATCAGATGATACAAATCGTAAAATTTAAATAATTTCATAATTATTGCCGGGATTTCATTGTTACATAAATTAATATATCAAAAACATTTTCGTCATAAATTGTTTTATGAAATAAGGATATTTTTATATGCTCGAAACTTTTCCCAATCCGAAACGCGAACGGAAATATATGATTACTCATGTTAACCCTGAGTTTACTTCTTTATGCCCTAAAACCGGTTTGCCGGACTTCGGGACAATTACTGTAAAGTATGTGCCTGGTAAATTATGCTTAGAACTCAAATCACTGAAATATTATTTCATTGAATTCAGGAACAAAGGCATATTCTATGAATCGGTTACGAATCAAATCCTCGACGACCTCGTTGCCGCATGTGAACCGCTCGAAATGGAAATTATCGGCGAATGGACAACGAGAGGGGGAATGCACTCGATTATCAGGGCAGAATTCAGGAAAGACAAATAAAAAATGAGAACGAAAATCGCTAAAGAATTTCACTGGGAGATGAGCCACCGTCTTCCTTTTCACGAAGGAGACTGCAAAAACGTACACGGGCATTCTTACAAACTGCTTGTAGAGATTCAGGGAGAAATGAACGGTAACTGGATGCTTCTCGATTATTATGATATAAAAAAACTCGTGGTTCCGTTAATTCAAAAGCTTGACCATTCATTTATCTGCAATGAAACCGATACTCTTCTCCTCGACTTTGTCAGAAAAAATAATTTCAAGCATTTTGTGATTAAAAATTATACAACTGCCGAAAATCTTGCTCAATTTTTTCTCGATAGTTTAGCACCCGATTTCAGAAATCACCCGAATATCGAAATATTGAAAACATCCATACCTGGTACTGCCTTGCACTTAAATGATAATAGAACTTTGCCCAGCTTCTTGAAACCCAGCCCCAGTTAAATTCAGGCATCGAGGCAGACCTCAGGGGCATGTACAAATAAAAACTCAGCCCGATTATAAATGGTATAATTAATAATGCCAGCGTTTTGTAAATTCCACCGGAGAAATTAAATTTCTCTCCCGGTCTCTTAAAATACATTAGAAATATTGCAGGCAACACGAGAAGAGTCGTCATATGATTGGAAAAGCCCAACCCGAGAAAAAAAGCCGACAGCATGAAATATTTTGTGTCATTATTCAGTACAGCTTTTATAAAAGTAAAGAGAATCAGGTTAAGAAGCAATGCCTGTAACGAGTAAACCTCAATTGATAAAGCCTGGCTCCATACTGTTCCGGCAAAAGCATACATTAAAGCAACTGCAAGCGAAATCAGTCCTATTGCAGTTTTGTCGAGTTCAGTGCTCCGGAATTTTCCGAAAGCAGTCCCCTTCCTATGAAGTTTTCTGTTCTGGCTCCTTACTTTTTTTCCCGCTTCAATTGCTATACCGAAATCGTCGAGGATTGGAAGAAGGTTAAAAAGAACCCTTTCATTTGCATAATCCAGCATTTCTCTTTTTTCTTTAAGAGCCCTT
>DAHXMP010000228.1 GCA_027371665.1 Bacteroidota bacterium
TCTTAAAAATTGCGTTTTCTTTAAGGCTATTATTTCATATTTTAGTTTATTATATAATTCGTAAAAATTAAAATTAGATAAAAATTTTGGTGTTCTATGTCAAAACAAAATATTAAGCCCGTTGCAAAACATAATATAAAACATACACCTGCTCATTCTTCCAAAGGCAAGCCGGTTAAAAAGAAAACAATGTGGGCTTTCCCTTACACAAAGAAAAATTTTATTATTGCACTTATCGGTTTGGGTGTCATTGTTTTCGGTTATCTTTTGATGGCAACAGGCATAACCGAACAACCTGCCCTGGTTCAGGGGAAATGGAATAATCCCTTCGCTATTGACATTGCCCCTGTTGTTCTTGTTATTGGCTATTGTATCATTATTCCTTATGCCATAATGAAATATTACGGGAAAAAGGAAGAAGCAGATAAACCTACTGAATGATTTTAGGCTTGTAATTCATAAATTTCAGCAAAAATTATCATGCCCATCAAAGCCGGATACGTCTCAATCGTAGGGATACCTAATGTCGGGAAATCAACCTTAATTAATGCGATTATCGGAAGCAAGCTTTCTATCGTTACTCCCAAGCCCCAGACTACACGCAAAAGCGTGCTAGGCATATATACAAGCGAAAATTCCCAAATCATATTTACCGATACTCCCGGTTATGTTAAGCCCCGTTATGAGCTTCATAAATCTATGGTGAATTCTATAATCGAATCAATAAAAGGTTCGGATATCGTTCTTGTATTATCAGACATAAACTGCAAAGAAGACCCCGATAATTATTTTTCGGCGGATTTCCTCGATTCAATAAAAAAATCCGGTAAAATCCTGATTCTCGCTATAAACAAAATTGACCTGCTCGATGACAAAAAAAAGATACTGCCGATAATCGGTTTTTTCGGTAATTATAAAATCTTCTCGGAAATCATTCCCATATCCGCACTGAAGCAGATTTCAATTACCGAACTTATTAAAACCATAGAAAACAATTTACCTGATTCTCCTTACCTCTTTGAACCTGATTATATCAGCACTCAAAGCGAGAGATTCTTCGTTTCGGAAATCATCAGGGAACAAATATTTTTATCTTATGGTGAGGAAATTCCTTACTCGGCTGAAGTTTTAATTTCTGAATTTAAGGAACGAGAAAGAGGAAAGTGGTACATATCTGCCGATATTGTAGTTGATAAAGAATCACACAAAAAAATTATGATAGGCTCGAAAGGTACCAAAATTAAAAATCTCGGGGAAAGTTCCCGTGCTTTAATAGAAAATTTTCTGAACAAGCCGGTTTATCTGAAAATTTTCGTAAAGGTTCGCCCAAACTGGCGTCAGAACAAAACCATGCTCCAATCTTTCGGGTATTAATACCAGGAAAATTTAATTCATTTTTTATATGCTTTAAGCTCATCCATTGTGAACAGAGGGATTAACTCTACTCCGTTATTCTTCAGAGCTTCCATTCCGCCTGACTGGCGGTCAATCACACAAACGGCATGATTAACGACGGCTCCCCGTGCTCTCAAATCCTCCACACTGGTAATTACCTGGCCGCCGCTCGTTATAACGTCTTCGACAACGAGCAGTTTTCTCCCGCTTATATCCATTCCCTCTGCAAGTTTCTGAGTTCCGTATTCCTTTTGTTTTTTTCTCACATAAACCGCAGGAATCCCCGTAAGCAGGGAGAGTGCTGCTGCTATCGGAATGCCGCCTATTTCCAGTCCGGCAAACAATTCAAATTCATCCGGAAGCAATGGTTCCAAATGTTCTGCAACAGCCTTTAGCAGGTGAGGACGCGACTCAAACTGGTATTTAGCGAAATATTCACTGCTGATTTTACCTGACCTGAGATGAAATGTGCCCCTCAGGTACGATGTAGAATAAACATTTTCTGCAAGTTCTTCGTGTGTCATAACTATTATTATTTAAATAAAATTTATTTCGTTTCAGAATATAAATATAGTGATATTGCAATAGCCGCAATACATTTGTTCATAACTGCAGGATTAACCTTATCGGGAGTATCGGTCGCAGAGTGATGATACCAGAAATATTTACCTTCATCATTAGTGCCGAGGCTCATCACGGGTATGTTATTCTGTTTTGCAAGCGGCGATATATCTACTCCCCATCCACCTTTCACAACGGAAATCGAATCATCGAGTATTTTTAAATACGGCTCAAATCCTTTAACCGTTTCCATTTGTGCATCGCTCCCTGAAAATCCTATACTCTGCGGCTCGAAGACACCGGAATCAAACTCGAACATAAGTTTTGTATTATCGTTTTTATGGTCAACAGCATAAGCTTTACCGCCTTTCGTGCCGTTTTCCTCGTTAACGAACATAACAGCCCTTATGGTACATTTTGGCTTTATACCGAGGTCTTTCAGCAGCTTTACCGCTTTCCAAGCCGAAATTGCTCCACCTCCGTCGTCCTGTGCACCCAATCCCGGGTCCCAGCAATCTGTATGCCCGCCGACAACTATTATTTCCCCGGGCCTTTCCGAACCTTTTATTTCACCCATAACATTATATGATTTTACATCAGGCAAAGTTTTCGCTTCCATATATAAATGCACAACCGGATTTTGTCCTCTTTTCTCCATTCTTTCCAGCATCTCTGCATCTTCGAGGCTAATTGCCGCATTAGGGATTTTAGGTATTGTATCGTTGTAGCCCATAACGCCTGTATGAGGATTTTGCATTCCTATTGGACTGCATGAACGAATCAGGCTTGCAACAGCCCCGGCTTCTGCGGCATATACCGCACCGTTAAACCTGAACTGAACGGCGTCGCCGTAGCCCATCCACGGCTTATTGAACAGCACTATTTTCCCTTTAGCTTCCTTAGCCCTTGCCTTAAGTTCTTCGAAACTGTTAACAATCAGAAGAGGTGCGGTTATTCCTTCCGGGGGAGTCGCAATACTTCCTCCAAGCCCAATCATATGCAATTGTTCTTTTCGGGGTTTGACAAGCTCGCAGAATTCTCTTCCCCTAACCCAGTGAGGCACGTAAGCTTCCTCTGCTTTAACATTCTCCAGCCCGTCTTTCTGCATCTCGCCCTTCATCCACATCAGAGCCTTGTTCAGGCTCTCCGAACCGCTCGGGCGGGGGCCGAAAGTGTCACACAAATAAGCAAGCTGTTCCCATGCAGTACTGTCCTGCATGGCTTTATTTATTATTTTCTTTACGTTTGCTTCGAAATCTTTATTCATACCTCCTGCAAAAACTGAATTGGCAGTTAATAAAAATAATATGATATATAATATTATGACTGTTTTTTTTATAATCCGGTAATAAAATGCAAACACTTCTCACTCCCGAAAATTGTTAATTTAATCTTTTTATTTGTTTAAAAAAGCAATTTACATATTTCTTTCGGAAGTTGTTATAAGTATTATTTTGCCAGGATATGAAATTCGGTTCGCCTGTTCTTTGCCCTGTTTTCATCCGAAGTGTTAGGCACTTTAGGCACGGACATCCCGAAACCTCTTGCCCTGAGCCTTCGGGCTTCAACGCCCAATCTGATTAATGCTTCCATAACCGCCTTGGCTCTTCTCTCCGATAGTGATTGGTTGTATTCTATTCCGCCGACATTATCTGTATGGCCCTGGATTTCAATTTTTATTCTAGGATGGCTGAGCATTGCATCAGCAACCTCCTCAACGATTGGCATTGAAACAGGCTTTATATTCGAGCTGTCGAAATCGAACAGGATTGGCCTTTCAAATACATCCCCCACATCTGCCAAATCCATGTCAGACATATCGTATTCTCCGTAGCCGAACAATGTATCTTTCCTTCCGGGTACATTGACTGCTACAGCCACATGATGATATCCCCAGTATTTCGGCGGCTTGTATGTAATATAATAGTAATATCTAAGGCTCATATATATATCCCTGAAAATAGAAATCAGGTCTTTTTTTGTATACGCCTTATAAAATTTACCGCCTGTATACTGTGACATATACCTTAAATTATAATCCTGTGAATAACCGAAGGCTACCGTGAAAATATGAATCTTGTTCTCTTTCGCTTTTCTTATTAAATCGCCGATTTTCTGCTGTGAATAATTATCGTCCCCATCAGTGAAAACAACTATTACTCGAGGGTCTTTCAGCGATGTATTTTTCAAAATATCAATGCAATTCCACACTGCGTTATAAACACCAGAAAACAAACCGACTCCCCTTGTCCTGTTTGCCCTGTATATATTGAGGATTTTGGCTGTATCGTTCATAAGAGGCACCTTCACGTCGAAATCCTGGTTAAAACTCGTCAGGGCTATATTATCGTACTTCATCTTCATTCCGACGAACAACTCTGTGCCCTCATAAATAGCGTTTAATACCCCCGTCATCGAACCGCTGTAGTCAACTGTCAGTGCAATGTTATAAGGAATAGAATCCTTTGCCCCGAACTCTCTTACGGCAAAGCTGTCAATATTTACAGGAGGCCTTTTAAGCATCTTTCCGAGTGTTTCGGTTATCCCAGTCCAGTAATTCTTTGTAGTATCCCTTAGATATGGCTTTGCCATATTAGTAATGAAATGCCCCAGCGAATCATACACCCTTGTATATAAGCGTATTTCTTTGGGGTAATCATCTGTTTCAATCCGCCAAACATCAAACAATAGTTTATTGACATCTGCAGAATCAATAGGCAATGTCGAGGTAATGTAAATGTCTTTATGCAAGGTGTCGTCGCTGTCGGCAATTTCGCGCTGTAGCTCGAAACCTTCGGCATGATGATAGGTCCTGCAGCCGGCTGAAATAATTAATATTGAAACCGGCAAAAAAATCAAAGGCAATATTTTTTTTATACTATTATACATTCTATGATTTATTCTACAATTTCACTCCCATAGCCATACCGTCTCCTATTGTCAGCAGGCATGACTGAAGCCTTTTATCGCTGGAAATGGCATCGTTAAATTTCCTGATTGATTTTACTTCTTCATTCTTCTCCACCGGCTTATCATTGCAAACCAAACCCCAGGCAAGTGCATTGTCAGCTATAACAATACCGCCTTTTCTAAGCAATTGTATCGAAAAATTAAGATAACCGGGATATGATTCCTTGTCTGCATCAATAAAAATCAAGTCGAACTGAAACGGAGGTCTGTATGACTTAAGAAAATTAACGGCTTCCTCATTAACAACTTCGATAATATCACCCAAGCCTGCCTCATCGGCTTTTTTGCGGATAAATTCGGCATGCGACTTTTCTATTTCAAGTGAAATAAGCTTGCCATCCTTTGGCAGAACCTTAGCCATTGTAATTGCCGAATAACCTGCAAGAGAGCCAATTTCAAGCACATATTTTGCACCTGCCGCCCTCAGTAAAAATTGTAAAAAAGCACCCTGCTGAGGCGAAATACTGATTGAAGGAAAATTCAAAGCGGCGGCTTCGTTCAAAAGATTCTTCAGAAAAGTGTCTTCGCTCAAAAAATTAAAATTTATATACGATTCGATTTCCCCGGTTACAGCCGTTGTTCTTAATGACATATAAAATTATTATTATTTGAAAATATCCAGTGCAGAAACGATTAATTGAAAACGGTATTGTTATGCTCCCCCCGATACGGTTTCAGGGCCTTCCCCCGAGACGGATATTTGCATTAACCCCGTATTGCTGCACTTGCTTTATGAACTCGGACAGGTTGGTTATTGTTGAATCAAGCCGGATGCTGAATTCTTTATCATAAATAATTTTATTGACAAAACCGTTTCCGTTCCTGACACTGTCAGTCATGTCTTTCAGGTTATTTAGTATCAGTTCTGCATTCGTGATGAACTTATCCGTTTTTGCAATCAATGCTCTCGAATCGGTCAGGGTTAAATCAACCTTATTGATTATAGTGTCCAAACGTGGGCTGTTTTCTTTAATGCTGTTATTCAATTCAGTAGATATGGATTTCAAATTTTTCAATGTCAGTTCTATACCGACAATATTATCTGTTAAAAGTTTCTGTGTTTCCGATGCAAGCATGCTTGTGTTTTCAACCGTTGACTTTATATTTTCAATAAATTTTTTATCGGCTAATAGTTCGTTAATTGACCCTGATATAGAATCGAGCCTGCTTATAAGCACCATTCCCTGGCTTCCCAATTCACCCACGTAGTAGACAACATCCGAAAAATCTGCGGCTGTTTTGCCCGGAATTTCCATTGATGGATTGAATTTCTCAGGTGCTCCCCCGGGGAAAATGTCAATTTTCTTTCCCCCCGTAATTTCAAGTATCGAAATTCTCGCACTTGCATCTTTTCTTAGATCCTTAATGTCATCAACATCTGCCGTAATCAGTACGGAACCGTTATCGTTTTTAACGGAAGACACAGTCCCGCGCTTAACTCCGTTAACAAACACAGGGGCAGATATTTGTATATTGCCCGAATTTGAAAATCTCAGCTTTACCGTAACGGGATTAACCGAAACATACAAACCCCTGCCGAATGTAATACCGAGAATGAACAGTATAACTGCAGTAATGGAAACCAATCCTACTTTAATTTCGATTGAACGGTTATTTTTCATAATGCAATTTACGATTTTTTTCAAAAGAAAAAGCCCCTTAGGGCTTTTGTGTTAAATTAATTTATATTATAAAAGAATTAAAAATTTTATTTTTAAAAAGGCATGTCTTCTATCCTGTTTAATGGGTCTAACTCCGATATATGGTCATCAAAGTAAGAATTAAACTGCCTTGTTGATGATGTAGCAAAATCGGTATCGTTA
>DAHXMP010000261.1 GCA_027371665.1 Bacteroidota bacterium
AAAAATGATATCCGAAGCATAATTGAACCCATTGATCACAGAGTTATTGTGCCATCCATGGACCGATATTCCACTCACAGAATTGAAGATGGGAAATGCCTGGTGAGTTTCAGGCACAAGGAATACGAATTTCCCGAAAGCGATGTGTTCCTTCTTGATGCAGATGTTTCATCCAACGAGAATCTTTCACAGCGGGAGCTCAGAATTCACTAAATATCCTGTTAACATATGTTCCCTATATAAAATCTTCGGGAGAATTAAAAACCAAACCCACTCAACACTCTTTCAAAACACTGATGGAATACGGGATCCAGCCGGATATACTTATTTGCAGAACTGAAACAAAACTGACAAAAGAAGAACGCTCAAAAATAGCATTATTCTGCAACGTTAATGAAAATGCCGTTATGGATGGTCTGGACGTTGATACAACAATCTATGAAGTACCTTTGCTTTACGAAAAAAGTTCGATGTCCGATTTAATACTCAAAAAAATGAAGCTTTCGGCGAATCATCTCAATCTGAACAAGTGGTCAAAGTTTGTTCAGAAAATAAAACACCCTAAATATGAAGTCAGTGTTGGACTCATTGGCAAGTACACAAAATACAGGGACTCTTATAAAAGTATTATCGAATCTTTTATTCACGCAGGTTCAATTAATAACGCAAGGGTTAATGTTGAACTTATAAATTCTGAAGAAATCACAGATGAAAATGCACATGAAATTCTTAAAGGGCTTGATGGAATTCTTGTAGGACCGGGATTCGGTTCGAGAGGTATAGAAGGAAAAATCGCTTCGATTAAATATGTCAGGGAAAAGAAAATTCCATTTTTCGGGATTTGCCTCGGATTGCAGTGTGCAGTTATTGAATTTGCACGTAATGTTTGTAAATTAAAGGATGCAAACTCTTTTGAATTTGATAAAAATTCCAAAAACAAAGTTATTGACTTGATGGAAGAGCAGAAAAAAATCAAGAACAAAGGCGGCACGATGAGACTTGGTGCTTATCCATGCATACTTAAACCCGGCACCAAAGCGTTTCATGCTTACAAACAAAACCTGATTTCCGAAAGACACAGGCACAGATATGAAGTAAATAACGATTTTAGGGTGATTCTTGAGAAAAACAATATGGTCATGAGCGGACTATCACCCGACAAAAGACTTATAGAAATTATCGAATTAAAAAATCATCCCTGGTTTCTGGGGACGCAGTTTCATCCTGAACTAAAATCACGTGCCGTAAGTGCTCAGCCTCTGTTTATTAGCTTTATTAAAGCTGTTATGAAACATAAATATAATAAAAATTCAAAATAATTTCTATATTTGATAAATATATTTTGTACATTTTTATTCGGGGACTAAAATGAAACTTGTATCTTTAGCAATGATTTTTTCATTATGCATTATTCTTATATCCTGCAGCAGTTCGTCATCGTCAACTAAGTCCGAAACCAGCAACGAACCGAAATTGATAAAAACTCCATCCGGATTGCAATATGCGGACATAGTTGTCGGAACGGGTGCAGAAGCAGTTCCGGGAAAAACGGTTTCGGTACATTATGTCGGAACATTAACCGATGGTAAAAAATTTGACAGTTCAAGAGACAGAAATGAACCTTTTGAATTTACTCTCGGTGATGGTCATGTAATTAAAGGATGGGACGAAGGAGTTGCCGGCATGAGAGTCGGTGGAACACGCAAGCTTATTATTCCTCCTGACCTCGCTTACGGAAACAGAGCGGTAGGTTCTATACCTCCAAATTCAACTTTAGTTTTCGAGGTGGAATTACTCGGTGTAAAATAATCGATGAGAATTGATTCAATATTGCTTGTTGAAAACGAAAGGGTAGATTACCTCTACCCTTTTTCAATCATGCACTCGGCATGGGAAGTAAGATGCGGTGCATTAATGCTCTTTGAGAAGATTAAAAAAGAATTTCCAAAATCAAGATTTATTTATAAAGGCAGGCAAAATCATATCGAATCTTTTTATGCAAGATTTGGAATTGAAAAGCAAACTTTGAATAAAGAAAATATTTTAATTATAAACTCTGCTCTGCTTCCGGATAAAGCATTCTGGAATAAGCTCAAGCTAAATTACGAAGATTTTATTAAAGATAAAGATAATGATAAAATCGCTTCTTTTATAATCGGCAACTCCCCAGTTGCAGCATTTATACCAAAAATAGAATTAGATAAGATTAAAGATATAAATAATTTTATTCGAGATTTCTTCAATAAATCTGTTACTTCATATCCTCAAATTGAAATGAAGAATGGAAAAATTATTAATTATTTATGGGATGCTATTGAATTTAACGGTGTAGCTATTAATGATGACTGTAATTATTTTATAAGTTCAGCTAACTTAAATACATTAGTGAAAAAAGGTGTTTTTTTGATTAATAAAAATAAAATAATTATTGACAAATCAGCTAAAATAGCTCCTACTGTAGTGATTGATGCAAGCGAAGGGAATGTTATTATTGATAAAAATGTCAGGATATTGCCGCAATCGTCAATATTTGGTCCATGCTATATCGGTGAAAACACTATAATAAAAGCAGGTGCAAAAATTTATGGGAAAACAAGTATAGGAAATACCTGCAAAGTCGGAGGAGAAGTTGAAAATTCCATTATTCAGTCTAACACAAATAAACAGCATGAAGGTTTCTTAGGACATTCGTATCTTGGTGAATGGGTAAATATCGGTGCCGGAACAAATACATCAGATTTAAAAAATACATATTCACCAATTTCAGTCCAACTGGATAAAACTGAAATTGACACAGAAAGGACATTCCTCGGTCTGCTTTGTGGAGACCATACAAAAACTGCAATCAATACAGCTTTTACGACAGGCACAGTTGCCGGAATCTGCGGAATAATTGTCGCTGATGGTTTTCTGCCGAGATATATACCATCATTTGCCTGGAGGGGAACAAAAGGATGTTCTTATTACAAACTCGATAAAGCAATAGAAACGATTGATACATCAATGAAAAGACGGAATAAAAAATTATTGCCTGAAGAATTGAAATTAATAAAAGAGGAATTCAATAAAGTTTCCGAATAATTCATCCGAATGGATAAATCAAATTATATGTTCATAGTTCCAGGTTTGGGCTTTGGCGGGCTGGAAATGCAGACTATCTTCAGAATCAGTGACGCAATAAATCTGGGTAATGAGGCAATTTTAATTTGCGAAAAAAAATCCCGTACCGAAGAATTTGCTCTCTCGAATAATTTACCTGTTTATTCTTTAAAACAAAATATGAAATATTTTGATTTATTATACTCTAAAAAACTCGCTAAAATTATCAGTAAAAAAAATATTGAAATTTGCATCGTTTCATCAACTCAATCATTAAGCCAGGTAATTCTTGCAAAAAAATTTGCCCGTTCAAATACAAAAATTATTCTTTACCAGCATATGCAATCCGGAATTAATAAAAAAGATATCTTTCATGACTGGGTTTATAGAAACATCCAAGCTGCAATTGTAATAACCGAAAGAATGAAACTGGAACTCTCTCAGACAACAAATTTCAATCGTTTCTATTGCTTT
>DAHXMP010000291.1 GCA_027371665.1 Bacteroidota bacterium
TAAAGAAGGTGATTATTTGATTTCTATTGACGGAACAAAACTTGAACCCGGGGTCAATCCATATATAGCTTTAATCAATAAAGTCAATAAATATGTTGACTTGAAGATTAATTCCAAGCCGAAAGAAGAAGGTGCAAAAGAATATAATATCAAAACAATTTCGACTGAAAGCGGTTTGGTATATTATAACTGGGTTGAAGACAACAGGAGGAAGGTTGATTCATTGTCGGGAGGTAAAATTGGATATGTTCAGATACCGGATATGAGTCTCCAGGGTTTGAACGAATTTGTAAAATATTTTTATCCCCAGGTTAAAAAGGAAGGTTTAATTATTGATGACCGATATAATGGGGGAGGATTTGTATCTTCGATGATAATAGACAGGCTGAGAAGAATAATGACAATGGCCGCCGTTGCAAGAAATCAAAAATATGCCGATACATATCCCGACGGAGTATTTACAGGTCCTATGGTATGCCTGCTTAACCAATTATCGGCATCTGACGGTGATATGTTTGCGTATGAATTTAAAAAAGCAGGCCTTGGTGTTTTAATAGGAAAGAGAAGTTGGGGAGGTGTAGTAGGAATCAGAGGTTCTCTGCCTTTGGTTGACGGGGGTTACTTATACAAACCGGAATTTTCTCATTTCAGTCCCGAAGGCAAATGGATTCTTGAGGGTATCGGGATGGAACCGGATATTGACCTTGAAAACGACCCGGCATTAGAATATGAAGGAATTGACCAGCAGTTGAACAAGGCAGTTGAAGTAGTTCTCGATGAAATCAATAAGGGTGGTTATCACAAGATACCGGCAATACCTCAATTCCCGATTAAAAAGTAAGGATTTGTTTTTTCTTTATATTTATATAAGCCCGTAAAGTTTAATACGGGCTTTTTTTTTAATTTTAATTTATATCAAATTATTAAATGTGAAAGGAAATTATTATTTTTAAAGTTTGTGATTAAAGAAATTTTAAAATGGAGTTTAAAATATGAAGATTAAAGTATTACCAGTATTGACGGCTTTCTTATTGGTTGTTCTTTTATTGCTTGTTTCCTGCGGGGATAAGAACAATCCTGTCAATAATGGAGTATTTCAGATAAACAGCCTGCTTCCTTCGACTGCATACACGGGACAGGCAGTAACAATTATTGGAAATAATTTTGGCGGTACACGTTCAGGCAGTTATGTATCTCTAAACGGAGAAAAATTAGATGACTCAAGTCATTATTCATGGTCGAATACACAAGTCGTCTTTTTTGTTCCCCAGGGCGCTGTTACAGGCGATGTTACTCTAACAGTAAACGGGGAGACAAGCAATGCAAAAACTCTGACGATAGAAAATCAGCCTTCTTCCACTGCACCTTATTTAGATTATCTCAGCCAGGACATAGCCCAGCCAAGGCAGACAATATCAATTTACGGAAGAAATTTCGGGGATTCTCCAAAAGGTTATGTGGAGTTTAATGGGTTGAGAACGGACGATATTTCTTTTTGGGCTAACGGCAGAATATCTGTTAAAGTACCCGATGAAGCCGTAACGGGTAAAGTAGTGGTATTTATTTCAAGCGGTGAAGCAACAAACAGTGCTTATTTTAAAGTTCAGAGTACAAACCAGTTATTAGACATGGTCAGGATTGAACCCGATACATTTACGATGGGTTCCGATAATTCAGGTTTGTTAAAGGAATTTGATTGCAGCCCAGCTCATTTAGTAAAAATCACGAAACCGTTCTGGATAGGCAAATATGAGTTAACTCAAAAACAAATTAAGAAAATACGAAGCGGTTGGAATCCAACAGTAAATCCAAGAGATACCGGAGATACAAAACCTGTAATCAATATAACATGGGTGGAAGCAGTAAGAACATGTAACGAGCTTTCCAAGATGGAAAATTATGATACCTGCTATACAATTAATGGGAACAATGTAACTTGTGATTTCAGCAAGAACGGTTACAGGCTGCCGACCGAAGCCGAGTGGGAATTAGCCTGCCGGGCCGGAACAACAGGATTATATGCCGGTAAACTGGATACACTGGGATGGTATAATGGTAATTCGGATAACAGTATTCATGATGTCGGGACTAAGAGCCCGAATGCATGGGGCTTATACGATATGCACGGAAATGTCTGGGAATGGTGCTGGGATTATTATGATGCAATGTATTTTAATGGAAGGCCAAATCCGGATAATGACCCCACAGGGCCTACGAATTCTGATACAGGGGATAGGGTATATAAAGGCGGTTCATATGTTGACGGCCCGAATTCATCAGCCTCAGCAGCAAGATTAGGACTTAATCTAACACAATCAAATTATAATCTTGGATTCAGAATTGTCAGGAATGCAAAATAACTCCAGGAATAAATAAAGATAAGCCCGGCGTTTTTAATAAATTCCGGGCTTTTCTTTTGTCTTGATACTATAACTTAATCAATTTGTTTTGTTTATTAATTCTTTTTTGTTAAGTGAAATTGAGGATTGAAATTAAAAAATTAAATTATGATTAGTTTAAATTAATCCAAAAATCCTTTCAGTTAAAAGATATATTTGTATTTTTGCTTTTTAACAATTATGTATATTTATTAAACTTATAAATAAAAGAAGTAATGGGATTATTTCAGCTATTTTCAAATGATGTAGCTATTGACTTAGGAACAGCAAATACTCTTATTTGGATGAAAGGTAAGGGTGTTGTATTAAATGAACCGTCAATTGTTGCATTCGACAGCCTTACAAAACATATAATTGCAATCGGCCATGATGCCCAGGCAATGCTTGGCAAGACGCACAGAGACATT
>DAHXMP010000293.1 GCA_027371665.1 Bacteroidota bacterium
TCCGGCACAGCGGAAAATATGAATTGCGAACCGAACAAAAGATATAATAAAAAAATTATTTTGTATTTTTTCATCTTAGTACTCCAAAAATATTATTCTATCTTTGCATCAATCGGGCCTCGTGTGCCGCTATAGCGGACAAGTTCGGCACCGACATAACCAATTAAAATCTTTGTTGCAACTTTAACGGGAATTTTCCTATCATCATCGGTCAGCCAGATATAAATGTTACCTTCGCTTTTGAATAATCCTCCTTCAACTACAAGAGGCTGAATCACTATACATCTGAATTTGCCTGCCGGGACTTCAATCGTTTCCTTACCCAAAATCTTTACTCCAAGATTATACGTAGTATCCTCGAAGAAATTTTGAAGATAAAAAATATTGCCTTTTTTCATGGAGCCGAGGTCGAATGTTCGCACATAAAAAAATGCGGAAACTATATCATGAACATAAGGCTTGACCTTATATTTTTTATTATTTGAATAAGCAAAATTGTTTTCCTGGTCGAAATATGCTTTTGCATCTTTTTTGTAATTTCCTTCCCTGACATGCTGCTCGAATTCCCATGGGAAAATCCCTGCAACATCCATAATAGTCCTGTAATTATCATCAACCCTGTAAATCCAGCGGAGGCTTTCGAGTGACTGCACCCTGAAACGTATATCGTAACACTGGCGGTTATCGTCCTCAACTACCGGCTTGGGAAGTATCCAGAAATATCCCGTTCCGGCTGTCAAAAACTTGTATCCGATTTTATACTCGAGCTTTTCATTAAAACCAAAGGCTTCATTCGGGACGCTTCTTAACGAATTATCCTGGTAAGCCGGCGGTTCTTCACTGCTCGAGTTAACGCTGAAGAAAATAATCATGGCTATAACTCCAGCCATTGTAATAATTGCTCCTAATTTTATTTTCTTCATATCACCCGTTTATGTTAATATAAGTTTTTCAAAGAGACGATTTTACTAAATTATTACTTTATGTTGAATTTTTCAAAGTGTAATCAATGCCTGCAATTCCTGTGAAAGCAGAAATTTCTTATGTTAATTCAGCGTCGGGTGTAACTCCCGCCGCGGTTCTAAGAAGTCATGCTGATTGTTTCAGCATCCAAAAAAATTTAAAAGTCAGAATCGCGGATTGTATGGATTAAGGGATTTCGCAGATTTTGAAAAAAGAGAGAAAGAATTTGAATCCATAAAATTCCGTGTCAGGAGTTATTCCTTACACTGCTCTGAATTTTTCTCTTGCTTTTCAATTTAAGAATATTTAAATTGGTGAAGAATAATGATGATTTGTTATTTGCATACATAGAAACGATACGTTACTTAAGCCGGAAGCAAGAATAGTTCTTATAGATACAGATTGAAAACAAAATAAGGAGAAGATAATGATAAAGCTGTTGAACTTTCTTCTGTTTTTGTTCTTATGTTCTTCTGCGAATGCCGAATGTTCAGGATGAATCACCCCGATACGGCGAATATCGTGGTTTTTGGGAACAAGGGCGATACTGTGTTTACGTTTCAGAAAGACCGTTCTTTATATAAAACAATTAACTTTGATTCAAGTTGGAGTAATATAAAACATACCGATATTACTAATGTTATGGGTATAGAAATTACTCGATATGGAAATATATCTATAAGTATAAGTCCCATGGATATTTTTATAAAAACTTCTACCGATTGTGGTGAAACATTTACAGATAATCATGTTTGGTCAGAAGATAATTATACTACTAATGAACTCACAAAAATAAATTCAAGATATATGGGTATATCAGCAACATTTGATTGGGAATATGTATCTTTTATTTCAAATGATGGATTGAATTTCCTTTCTATACCATATTATATGGGATACTTTATTTCCTTTCTTAATTATAATTTTATTTATTCAAGACATGATTCACTTTTTATTACTAACGATACAAACAAAACATATCAATATCATATAAATCCCGGTATCACAGACCTGGGCTTGTGCGAAGAAAACAGCAAGGGGAAGCTGTACATGCTCTTAAAGGATACTCTCTTTACATCCGTGGATTCAGGCTGGACATGGCAGAGGCAAAGTCTCAGCCTAACGGGATTGCTGTATTTAAACATTGATGATTACGATAACATTTACCTGAGAACCACCAACAAAATTTTTTGCTCTTATGATGATTGCAGGAACTGGACTGACATTACAGAAGACTTGCCTCTGACGACATGTTTATATCCTGAAATTCGGTTTTCCGATACAAAGCTCTTTACCCGTGCCGATGACGGGGATATATATTATCGTGATATTTATGTCGGTGTGAAAGAGCAGGCGGAGACAAGCAAGGCACTGACATTATATCCCAACCCGGTGAGTGATTTTCTTTATATATCAGGAGCGGAGAATCATACAATTCAGATTTATACGATTGAAGGAATTAAAGTGCTGGAGACCGTTTTGCAGGACAGAATTGATGTCAGCCGCTTAGCCACAGGCGTTTATTTTGTGAAAGCGGGGAATAAGGTTGTGAAATTTATAAAATTATAAAAATAAAAATATAAAAATTTTGATAACGTCAGGAGTTTAAATTGTCTGTTTTTTAATAGTGATTTGATATGCAATATAAAGTAATAATTACTTACGATGATGAGTACAAAGGTTATGTTGTGGATGTACCTGAGTTATTCGGCTGCATGAGCCAGGGGAAAACACTCGACGAAGCAATCGAAAATACAAAAGATGCTATTCAATCCTGGCTTGAAGTTGAGAAATCTTTGGGGAGAAGCCATGAAACCGTCGAAAACCAGTTCTTTGTCGGTGAAGTTGTAATTTGAATGGGAGAATTTGCAAATATCTCCGGAGAAAGAGCTGTAAGAATTTTTTTGAAATTCGGATATATAACTAGGTCGTCAATCATGGAGTCACATAATAATTCATCACTCATCATAATCAACTCTATCAATATCAAATCATAAGGAACTTTCTCCATTCCTGTTAAAATCATTGATTAAAAAAAGCGGCATAGATTTAAAAGAGTTTATTGAAGGGAAGTGAATGTAATAATATATTATTTTTCCCAAACCCCGTTGATTTTTTCACCGCAGAATTTGCACTTGCCTTTGTAAATGTTATTTTGTAAAATATAAAAGCCGCGCCGCTCCAGCACTTTCTTTTTGCATTTCGGACAGAATGTATTCTCAGCTTCATGCCCTGGGACATTGCCGATATAAACATACTTCATCCCTGCATCGAGAGCTATGTTGCGGGCTTTTTCGAGTGTCGAAACGGGCGTCATTGGCAAATGCGTGAGCTTGTATAACGGCATGAAACGCAGGTAGTGGAGCGGATTATTGTCGAAATTATTTGCCACGAGCCATTTGCACATTTCCTTAATCATGTTGAAATCATCCGTCCAGCTTGGTATGACGAGATTCGTAATTTCGAGCCAGACATTCTCTTCTTTGAGTACTTTCAGAGTATTGAGAATGGGAGCGAGAGTCCCGCCGTTCAGTTTTTTATAAATTTCGTTATTGTAGCTTTTCAGGTTGATATTTGCGGCATTGATATATTTGGCAAGCCTTCTCAGCGGTTTTTCATTAATGTAGCCGTTCGATATAAGCAGGTTCTTAATGCCTTTTGAATGTGCGATTTTTGCGGTGTCGTACATGTAATCATAAAAGGACATAGGCTCTGAATAAGTATAGGCAATTGATTCGCATTTGTAATCGAGGCAATTCCTGACAACGACATCAGGGAACATATCGAGATTTTTCGTTTCTTCCGGTGGCACCTGGGATATAGTCCAGTTCTGGCAGTTCAGGCACCTGAACGTACATCCTGCAACAGCAATGGAAAAAGCTCTCGTGGAAGGAAGATAATGGTAAAGCGGTTTTTTCTCGATGGGGTCAATGTTTGCAGTGCATGGATTTCCATAAGCAACGGAATAATATTTTCCGTCGAGATTGACCTTGCTCCTGCAAATACCTCTCTCTCCCGGTTCGACTACACATCCGTGCGGGCAGGTCTCGCAGTGAACGATATTACCCTCCGAATGGTAAAAAGCCACTTCCTTGCTCCATTTCCACGGTTTCGTTTTCGAATCTGCAAGAACGAATCCCGGAAGGAAGCTTGTTCCCAATGCACAAACACCTGTCAAACCGAATTTCAGGACATTCCGCCTGGAATAAATTACATTGTCGTTGGGAACAAAGTCATGCTCAATTTTTTTACTTATTTTCATGTTATTTACGTTTATAATTTTTCAGAATATTTTCAACATAATCAATTTCAGGGTCAAATTTTAGAATTTTACCGTCAGGGCCAATTAAGACATAATATGGAAAACCTCCGGGAGAAAGCAACTTTTTTTCAATTTTAGCATTAAGCACTCCATTTGTCCATTTTATGCCTTTAGCAACAAAAAGAGAATCGGCATATTTAATATTATCGTCATCATGATGGAGGCTGATAATGTTAAAATATGAAGAATACTGAGAATCGAGCGTTTTAAGTTTTGGAAGAACCCAAACACAACCCTGGCACCATACTGCCCACATATCAATCAGATTAAATTTTCCTTTTTCGATATGCTTAGCCAATGAAGTTATTTCACCGTTTGTTAATTTAAATTCCAAATCAGGCACTGTATCTCCAATCTGCAAATAGGGATATTTTTTATTTGTAGGTTTGATTATTATATATTTCCCTGTTTCATCAATGTCTTTGAGTTTATAAATTTTCCCGTTAATAGGTATTAACGTTTCAGGGAGCAGGATAGCAGCACCGTCACATGGTTTATATGATATGGTATTTTTACCGTATTCACCCACAAGTATTCTATCCGAATTGAAATTATTCGGGGTAACCGTGTCAATATCGTTATATAAGCCGTTGCAGTTCCAATCCATCAAACCTATCTGAATTTTCTTACCGTCAATAACGGTATCGCAGGTAAGTATATTCAGCCTCTGTTCCGAATACCAATATTTACAATCTGCAGTAATAAAGCCTTTCTTGGGGTCATCATTATAGAAATGTTCTTTATATCTATTTTCCTGTTCAGAATCATTATAATGAGCTTTTCCTATCTTATACAAAAACATGCCCTCTGGATTCTTTGAATTTGGGATTGGAATATAAATATAAGGATTATCTTTTGTCAAAGTATAAAAGGCATTATCATCAGTGAAATCGAGATTATTATTGAAGTCAGGCCAGATATAAGTCGTATCGGATTTAAAATTGCCAAATAAGAACATTATTTCTCTTGGGAAAACTCCTTGTGCTTGGCCTGTAAAAAAGATTTTTGCAAAACCTGTATCGGCTGAATTGTTCATGTTAGGTAATTTTATCGGGTAATAATTAGTATCGGTTTTGCCGGAATCTGATTCATAGATAACTTTAAGAGTATCGAAATTTAATATATAAACTGGCCTCATATTTTCATCGCCATCAATTGCTGTCCTATGAAGATTTTTCAAATACAATTTCAAATCATGAGAATAGGAATTGGTAGTAAAGAGTAAACTAATCAGACATAAGAAGAGAAAAGATTTTTTCATAATAATACCATTGATGTTTTTTAATAACAATCTAAATTTAATAAAAAAATCTTTTTGGTGTAGCAGTTTTAAATAATACATTTTTTCCTGTTTGCATTAATTTTCTAATGAGGACGTAATTAATTTTACATTTTTGAACTAATGTTTTGTAAATATTAAATGAATGATTATTTTTGTTCCGTGAACTTAATCACGCTGTGAAAATAATCACATATTATTATGATAAAGATTGCTGAAAATACTATTAAAAGGCTGATAGTCTATAAAAAAGAGTTAAACCGATTGAAAGCCGAAGGGAAGAAATTTATTTATTCTCATGTTCTGGCTGCTTTATCAGGCTCTCAACCTCACCTTGTCAGGAGGGATTTGATGGCTGTAGGTTATTCAGGCTCTCCGGCTCACGGTTACAGCGTTAAAGAACTCGAATCAAGCATTTCTGATTTTCTCTGTTCGAGCAGGCAGGTTAAGGTGATTTTAATTGGTATTGGTAACCTTGGGAGGGCTATAATTGATTATTGCCATAAACAGAACCCGAAAATCGCTATATCATCAGCTTTCGATATCGACCCGAATAAAATAAATAAAGAGTATCACGGTGTTTACTGTTTCCATATTGATACCGCCCGCAATTATGTGATTGAAAATGAAATTAAGGTTGCAATTATAACAGTACCTGATTCTGAAGCTCAGACGATAGCTACGGCACTTTCAGATGCAGGGATAAGAGGAATTTTGAATTTTACCCCGGGACGATTAAGAGTTCCTGAAAACGTTTATGTAGAAAACGCAGACATGATGCTCTACCTTGAAAAAGTAATTTATTTCGTGCAAAATGTTTAAAAATTTATGCTCGCCGTTGATTATTATAATTCGGAAATAAGATATTATTGTGTTATTTTCTTTTTACCAAAGTTTTCTTAAATCAACCTCGAATGACAGGTTGGCACCTAACTTTGTTAAATTGCTCCTGAGTTCGGGAGTAATATCTCCTCCGGAAACATATTTGGAAACGAATGCGGCACCCGCTTCGGGCCTGCACTGGAGCCATGGTAGAACCGGCACCGTGCAGCCGAAATACATAAGAGTATAGCTGTCATTACCGCTTGAATCTGTCCCGACGCCGTTTTTCCCGGACGAACCAAAACAGAATAACAAGTATGGAGTATATTTTGTTTTGAAAAATGGCAGATGCAGTATTCCGAAAAAGCCAAATGTACCTTTACCGGGATAACGAGACCAATTGTCGGCAATACCAACATTTATTCCAAGAGAAAATACAGTAAAAATATTATAACCCAGTTCGATTCGCAAACCCTGAGGTATGCCATATCCTGCGGAAACAAATAGTGAATTATGCCAGGGATAGAGCCTGTCGAGCCTCTGCTCTTTTGTTTCAGTAGTTGTTTCGGTTTTACCCGTTGTTGAGGTATCCTGAGAAATGCCGGAAGACATGGGTTCATTAGCTTTTGCATTAATATTCAAAAGTGCAGTTAAAATAATAAACAGCATTAACTTTTTCATTTTTGCTCCGTTTTTAAAATTATAATATCTTCAAAACTACAATTTTTATTTTATCTATTGAAAACATAAGATTAATTGAATGTAACTAAACAAAATAATTTTTATATCTATTAAAATAATTTTAAATTAAATTTCGGTGAAGGTAAATTATGTTTAAGATTTAATTTTCGTTAATCAAGATGGATAATCCGACAACACAAAAGTCTGTCATAAGAGAATTGCTTTCCGTTTCCGTAATTGTTGCTGCACTGGGATATTTCGTGGATGTTTATGATTTGATTTTGTTCAGCATCGTTAGAGTGCCGAGCCTGAAATCATTAGGTTATTCAGGTAGCCAACTGCTCAATTACGGTGTAAACCTGCTCGATGTTCAGATGGCGGGAATGTTATTGGGAGGCATTGTATGGGGTATTTTAGGAGATAAGAAGGGCAGGAAGAAGATTTTGTTCACTTCTATAGTGATTTATTCGATTGCCAATGCTGCAAACGGATTGTTTGTCCATTCGATATATGAATACATAATCTGGAGGTTCATAGCGGGATTCGGTCTAGCAGGTGAATTGGGTGCAGGCATAACTTTAGTGCTCGAACTGCTGCGAAAGGAAGTGAGGGGTTACGGTACGATGCTCGTTGCCACGATGGGTGTGAGTGGAGCCGCAGTAGCAAACATAGTGTCGAAGCTGTTCGCCTGGCGTGTGTCCTTTATGATTGGCGGCGGATTGGGTTTGCTCCTTCTCATTTTGCAGATGAGCGTGCTGGAGTCGGGTATTTACAGGAATGTCAAAACTATGAAGGTGAGCAAGGGGAACTTCTTTAAGTTCTTTACGAATAGAAAAAGATTTTTCAAGTACCTGCAGTCAACCCTGATTGGTGTGCCGATATGGTTCAGCCTGAGCGTGCTGATTACGTTTGCCCCGGAGTTTGCGAAGGCTCTGCATATTAACGGGACTATTAATGCCGGGGATGCGGTGATGTGGTATTACCTGGGTGCTACGCTTGGCGATTTCGTTAGCGGATTCCTGAGCCAGTACTTCGGGACGAGGAAGAAGGTAGTGTTCGGATTCGTTACCACTCTGACTATGATGATGGTTGTTTACCTTCTGCAATCGAATATCAGCTCGACGACTTTTTATGTGATTTGCTTCGCAACGGGCTTGCCTGCGGGTTATTGGGCTGTGTTCGTTACGATTGCGGCGGAGCAGTTCGGCACTAACCTGAGGGCGACGGCGGCTTCGACTATACCGAATTTCGTGAGGGGAGCGGTGATTCCGATTACTCTGCTGTTCCAGTTCTTTGCCGGCAGGACTAATGTGGTGTTGAGTGCGGCGATTGTTGCGGGCTTGTGTTTAGCGATTGCATATATCTCGCTTTATTTTTTGGAGGAGACTTTCCATAAGGATATGGACTTTGTGGAAGAATAATTGAGAGAAATTTTCAATTTGAAATTTAAAATTTTCAATGAATATATATTGACTTAATTTTTAATTGCAAGATTGCATTTTTGTAGTGCAATTTTGTGCCTTTGTAAGTCATTAAAAGAAAAGAAATTATGAAGACAGAAATTGAAATTGCATCAAAAATCGCATGTTTTTAACCTCACTCTGAATGCCTCTGCTAAAGACGAGGGAGTTTTGAAGGATATCAGCAAAAAAGCAACATTTGCAACATTAGCAACAGTTTTTTTGATTTTTTGCTTAGTTGTCTGAACTGCAGATTAAACGGATTGACCGGATAACGTAGATTTTTTTTAAACTAAAAACCCCCTGAATCCCCTTTTGAAAAAAGGGGGCAACACACCTACCCTGACCCTCCCTCAAGGAAGGGAGACACTTCAAGGACACATAGAAATTTCAAAGAACGGACGGGGCAAAATGGCAGTGAAAAAGGAACAGTGAACAATGAATAGTTTCGGTTAAGTTTATTATAGACCGATAAAACAGCTTATTTCAAAGAACGAACGGGGCAAATATAAGGGTGGGGATTTGTAACGGCAAGAAAACGATTATAAAACGGTTTTTGAATAATTGAAAATTCACAATTAAAATTATAAGTAAATTTTGATTTTTGAAATAAATTGAAATAAATTTGTTAATTTAAAATAATAAGAAAAGTGTTGAAATTATTTAAATTAGAATAAAATATAATTAATGCAACGATTTTACTATTCAAATTCCATTTCTAAATTTATAGAGGATTCCACAAGTGAAATTTTGGGGATTCTTGCAGAAAATAATGAATTTACACTTGAACAACCGCAAAAATACGCATGGATTTATGAAATTGATTTTTTAAAACAGATATTGGAAAAGTATAATGGTCAAATAATTTTTGAATTTTCAATACCTAGAATGGGTAAAAGAATTGATGTTATATTAATTATTAAAAGTGTAATTTTTATTTTAGAATTTAAGGTAGGAAAAAAAGAATTTTTATTAAGTTCAGTAGATCAGGTATGGGACTATGCACTTGATTTAAAAAATTTTCATGAGACAAGTCATAATATTCTTATCGTGCCTATATTAATTGCAACATTGGCAGACTTATCATATACAAATATTTCTATGAATTTAATTGATGATAAGATTCTTAATCCAATTAAATCAAATCCAATTTTATTAGAAAAAATAATTAGAGATGTTCTTCTAATATCAACAGATGAAAATATTGATTATCAAAATTGGATTCAGGGTAGGTATTCACCAACACCAACAATTATCGAAGCAGCTATTGCACTCTACAATAATCATTCTGTTACTAATATTACAAGAAACGATGCATCAGCAATTAATTTAAGTACTACTCTGGATTCATTATTTACAGTTATTGAAAAGGTCAAATTAGAGAGAAAGAAAGCAATATGTTTTGTGACAGGTGTTCCTGGTGCAGGTAAAACATTAGTTGGTTTAGATATAGCAACAAAGCATCTAGATAGTGAGAAAAGTACAACAAGTGTTTTTCTTTCAGGAAATGCACCACTAGTAGCTATTCTAAGAGAAGCATTAACAAGAGACAGAGTAAATAGATTAAAGCAAGATGGAAAGAAAATTAAAAAGGGTGAAATTTTTCGCCAAGTAAAAATGTTTATTCAGAATGTTCATCATTTTAGAGATGAATGTTTAATCGATATTTCAAATCCTCCATTTGATCATGTAGCAGTATTTGATGAAGCACAACGAGCTTGGAATATCAACCAAACAGCAAATTTTATGAAACGCAGAAAGAAAGTAGCCAATTTTAATTTATCAGAGCCTGAATTCTTAATATCATGTATGGATAGACACAAAGATTGGGCTGTAATAATTTGTCTTGTGGGTGGCGGTCAAGAAATTCATACTGGTGAAGCTGGAATAAGTGAGTGGATAGAATCTTTAAATCGTTCATATCCTAATTGGCATGTTTATGTTTCCTCAAGGTTAACTGACAGTGAATATGATGCAGGGAATGCTATCACAAATTTAAAAGATAGAAAGAATGTTGATTTCAAAGATGAATTAC
>DAHXMP010000294.1 GCA_027371665.1 Bacteroidota bacterium
ATTTATGGTTTGTTTCAGTAAACCATGAATTTTATCATTAAGTCAGATGAAACTAATCAAATGGTAAAAAAAACAGCTTTTAATTAAGCATAAATATATTTTTTTTATTTTTTGGAGTAAAGTGTTATGAGTTTTTTTTACAAGGTAATTTTAATTATTGTTTTATTATTATTTTCAGATTCGGCAAACGCACAATGGGAAGCATGCAATAACGGGCTGTTCGGGGGAGTAATAAGCCAGATGGCTATCAGCGGCAATAACCTTTTTGCAAGGACATATGGCAGTGGTGTTTACTTGTCAACAGACGATGGTGAAAGCTGGACAGGAAAAGGTTTGGAAGGCTCATGGATATTGTCGCTGGCTGCAGGCGGCAATAATATATTTGCTGGTTCTATGGATAGTGGAATTTTTCTGTCGATAGACAACGGGTTAAACTGGACTCAAAAAAATTCAGGATTAACGGGCATGAATATTATTTCTTTATATATAAGCGGTGACAGTATTTTTGCCGGGATCTACGGAGCCGGAATTTTTCTTTCAACGGATAATGGAGATAACTGGACTGCAAAAGGTTTATCAGGCAAAAATGTATATTCAATAATAGTAAGCGGTAATAATATTTTTGCAGGAACTTATGGAGCCGGAATTTTTCTTTCAACGGATAATGGAGATAACTGGACTGCAAAAAATTCAGGATTAACAAACAAGAATTTAAAATCATTAGCAACCACCGGCAATAATTTATTTGCCGGAATTTATGGCGGCGGAATTTTTCTGTCAACAGACAACGGGAATAGCTGGACTCAGGTTAATACAGGATTATCAAATCTTAATATAAATTCTTTAATTATCGGTGGCAATAATATTTTTGCAGGAACTTATGGCAGTGGTATTTTTCTGTCAACAGATAACGGGGATAACTGGCTTGCAAAAAGTAATGGATTTACTGGAGTGTCTGTTTATGTAATATCAAGTAACGGCAATAATATTTTTGCAGGGACCTCGAATGGAATATTTATTTCCACAGACGGTGGAACAAACTGGGCGATAAAGAATACGGGATTGACAAATTTGACTGTAAATGAAATCTCATTCTGCGGCAATAATATCGTTGCCGGAACTAATGATGGATTATTCTTATCCACTAACAACGGGGATAGTTGGACTGAAAAGGATTCGGGAATAACGGATACGGATATCGAGGCTCTTTCTGTTAACGATAATAATATTTTTGCAGGAACGGGCAGCGATGGTATATTTCTTTCTACGGATAACGGGGATAGCTGGACTGATGCGGGTTTATCAGGTATGGATGTAGCCGTAATGGCTATAAACGGAGATAATATTTTTTCGGGAACTTCTGATGGCTTATTTTTATCAACAGACAACGGTGGAAACTGGGCATTAAAACAATCGGGATTATATGTTATGTCATTAGCCATAAACGGTAATAATGTTTATGCCGGGACATATAGCAGCGGAATTTTTCTGTCAACAGATAATGGTGAAAACTGGGATGCAAAAATGAACGGGTTAACCAGTATGAATGTTTATTCGATAGCTGTTATTGGGAATAATGTTTTTGCAGGTTCTTATGATGGCGGAATGTTTTTATCTTCAGATAATGGTGAAAGCTGGACGAATAAAAACACAGGGCTTACAAACCTATATCTTTGGTCGGTATTAACAGCCGGGGATAACATTTTTACCGGAACCGATGGCAACGGATTATTCAAAGCAAAATTATCCGATTTAGGAATAACTGATGTCAAAGAAATTCAGACAAATAATGATTTTACGATATTCCCTAATCCGGTTAAAGATAATGTAACGGTTTTTTATCCTTTTAAAAACATAACAAATACAACTATCAAAATCGTCAATGAGCTTGGCATTTCTGTTTATGAAGAGATTAATAATAATGCAAATAATAATTCTCTAAATATAAACACGGCTAAACTCACACCAGGAGCCTATTTTCTTAGTTTAAGAACAGGAAACAGCATAATCACAAAGAAATTAATGATAGTCAGATAATATTTTTTTCAAAAGGGTACGGCTAAATTACCGTACCCTTATTTTAAAAAAGAACTTATAAAATAAAAAAAAATATCTTAAACTGAAATTATTCATTAGTAACAGATAGATTTCTCAAATGCCTGAAGGTTCTTGTCATTATGAGGAGCGGCACGGCGAAGAATCTCTTACAGAAGGGAAGATTCTTCGACTTTGCTCTGCATGACTTTCTTAAAATTTTTTTATCATATCTAATGAATAAAACGGGTTAAAATCAGTTTTTAAATTCTCCTTGATTTCTCATTTATTTTTTCTTTAAATTTGATAAGGAATCCTATTAAATAACTAAAGCACTCATTAATTAATGGAAGAGGCTTAGTATGAAGAGACAGATTTTATTTTTGCTTGTCATTTCGTTTACGGCACTGCCGGCACAGAACTACCAATACTTCACAGCCAAACAGGGAATCCCTAAAGCAATGGAAATCGCAAAGCAGTATTTCCAAAGCGATAGTGTGGAACTGTACTCAATTAAGGCTGTAAGATGGACTATTATACCAGACACAGTTGACTCAATTCATATCATCGAACAGATGGTATTATTTGATTCGATGAATCCATATAATGATACTACAGGCAAATCATTGTACTGGTATTTTCGTATATGTGATTCAAATGACACATGTTATGATTTCAGGCTTTGGAATAAAGCAGGTGTTTACCAAGTTGATTCTGTTTTCAAAAATTTTAAGCCTTATAATAATTATTATGGTCCTTTGCATGAAAAAGATATATTAATTGATACTGACTCTTTAGTGCATTGCATGAAAAATAATAATTGTTTTAACCTTTTAAACTATTCCGAATTATTTTTTTGGATTAATAATCATAATCAATTCAACATGGATAGCATTGCAATTTGGGAATATAACTGGGTAAGTTTGTTTAATCTTGGTTGGGAAGTTGAAAATATTAATACAAAAAACTGTGAATGTTTTCATGATGCATTGGATGTTCCCGAAAAAAATAAAACCGATAATACATCTTGCAAAATAATTTCAAATCCAAACTCAGAAAACATAACAATTGAAACAAACGCAGAGTTAATTCAGGAAGCTGAGCTTAGCCTCTACGACCAGCTCGGTGTTCTGCATTTTGCAGTTCAATTCAGAAGCAAGAGCTATGAATTGAACACATACAACTTTCCTTCAGGCATGTATTTTTTGCTAATTAAATATGGAGGAAATGTAGTAACGAAGCCGGTGATTATTGTGCATTGATTTGCAATTACTATAATAATTACTTATTTTGGTACTTAATTATGTACTTAATTGAATACTGATATATCATGATAGCTGTAAATTATTCGGAATTCAGAGTTGGACTTAAAAAGTATCTCGACAGTGTTGACCTCGATGATGAAACTGTGCTCATAAACAGGGGTAAAGGTAAATCCGCAGTTATGCTCTCACTCAAAGAGTACAACTCAATTATGGAGACAATGCATCTTCTCAAATCAAAAGCAAATGCCGAAAGGCTTTATGAATCAATAAACCAGATGAAAAAAGGAAAAGTCTTCAGTAAAAAATTAATCGAATCCGAGTGAGAATCACATTTTCAAAAAATGCATGGGAAGACTATGTATCGTTGCTGAATGAAGACAGTAAAATACTGAAAAAAATTAATGATTTAATCAAAGATATTCAAAGAACTCCTTACCATGGTATTGGAAAGCCGGAACCTTTAAAATTCGATTTATCAGGCTTCTGGTCGAGGCGTATTGAAAGGGAGCATCGCCTTGTTTATCGTGTGGAGGGTGAAGAACTACTAATTTATGCCTGCCGGTATCATTATGATTGACAATTATCTTTTATGAATCTCAAAATCATTATGTTTGTATTTTTTAAAATGTAAATGAACAATATCATTAATGCAAACATATATATCAATTCTCAGGAGCATAAATGTAGGAGGACAGAAGAAAATCAAGATGGATGATTTGAAGACATTATTTGAAGGGCTTAAATTCAAGAATGTCATTACATACATCCGGAGCGGAAATGTCATTTTCAAACCTGATTCAAAAGAATCAATACAAAACCTCGCCAACAAAATTGAAAAGGCAATTTCCAAAAAGTTTCAATTCGACGTCCCAGTTATTATCAGAACAATAGATGAGTTGAAGAGTGTAGTTGCTCATAATCCATTCATCAAGGTAAAAAACATGAACACAGATAAACTGCACGTAACATTTTTGTTCAGTGAGCAAAGCCCTGCAAAAATTGAGAGCATTAAAAAGCTTGACTATTTGCCGGATAAATTCATCATAACCGGCATAGAAGCTTATCTCTATTGTCCCAACGGATATGGCGGAACGAAGCTATCGAATAATTTTTTTGAAAATAAACTCGATGTCCGGGCGACTACAAGAAACTGGAAAACGGTAAATAAATTAGTCGAACTTTCTTCCTGTTTTCCGCAATGCAGCAACCTAAAAATATTTAAGGATTATCCTGTATAAACCGGATTGTTTCCTGCTAATCTTCAATAAAATTGATTTTGGATGCTTTAACCCGGGTAATATTATATTCAATTCTTATTTTACAGTTGACTTATTTAGGTAAATACGCTATATCTCCTTTTCTTTATAGTAGTTTTTATCAAGTCATGAAAGCCAGGCTTTTGTGCTTTTTATATAGATTCATTTTTCAATTTTCCTAAAAATGATATCATAAATTTTGTTGAAATAATAATTGACGAGAGGCAGTTTCCTGCGATGTGCATCTGGAAAAATCCAGGTTGATAAAGTGCCACCCGGTTTAACGGGTGGATGTCCGTTACGTTTCGATGCCGGGAGGATTTTCTTTAAAGGCACAATTACATAGCCGATAAAGACCTTTGGCAATCAGGAAGTACCATGCAATCAAAAGCACATACCCAATGCTAAAAAGTATAGTGATTATATTTGATTGAACTCCTACCGTTAAGTCCCCGACAAAAAGCAAAACACTTGCAAGAATTCCGGCAAAAGCTGTTGCCTTAGTAAAGGTTTTATCATTGATAATTACCGATGAAATAATAAGTAGGGAGAGCATTAAAGTACTGCGGCCAGCGTTTTGTGTTGCCAAAAAAAGCATTATACCAATCATTAACAAGGCAAAAGTAATAAGCAGCAATACTCTTCTGGCATTACTGAAAATCGTACTGATACCGAGACATATAATGCTAAAAAGCAACAACATGAATATATCCATAAGGTTCAGCCCTATCAAATCGGAATGTATTTCACTGAATCCTGCATGTAGGATGAATATTTTAATAAGCCAGTTAATTGGGATTATCAAAGACCAATAACTTGTTTCATTTCGAAGAAACGGGGAGAATAGACTTATCAATCCAATTATTAACAATATTGCCGATATTTGAGAACTTACACCGCCTATTTTGAGGAGCCAATTCCGACGGGAATTTCTTGTTTCATAGCTCGTAACTCGATGTGTCATTTCAATCATCCATTTATTTAACTATTCTTTTACGACGCCCGCTCCAATTGGAATAGTTCCCATGCAACCGGAATAAGCCAAATAAGTGTCGGAACTAGTGAAATGAGCGAGAGAAGAAGACCTATCTTTCCAACTGTCGGCGGCACTAACATCAATACTCCCATCACGATTCCCACGTAAGCAGTTGCCTTGTTGAATATGTTACTCTTTAACATGGCAACAGAGAATATCAAGATGGTCACCCCGCCAAATACGTAACTCAGGTCGAATGAAGTACCGTTGTAGATTGCAAGCAATGTCTGGCCTGCGGCAAGAAGCATTTCTCTTTCGGTGTTCGAGGTCGCAGCCGTATATTGGCTGCTGAGCGATAACATGCCGAATGTCGCTTCCCGCGATGCAAAAAAAAGAGTTGTTCCTACTAAGCCGGTTACCAGTGCAATTGCTGTGTATGATTTGTTGAATCGCCTAAGGGCAGTGTAAAGTGCGAGGTATATCAAGAGTAAAAGAATATTAATTACAATTAATAAAAAATCAAGTTCCAAAAGCCCAAGAATCCAACTTTTCTGAAAAAGCATGAAATAATCAATGACTGTGCCGGGTGGTGGATAGATAACAAAGATAAAACACTGTGCCAGTGTTAATATAAATATGAGCAAGGCTGCCACTCCACCGATTTTGTACAGACTCTTCCAACCGGGGTCAGTGATTTCTTTATTATCTACTTGATTCATAATTTCATCCCGTTCATTTTTTTTTCTAAAAATTGTGGGTATAATTCCCCGAAACTTGCTTCGTTTACTTTAAAAACATATACAGATAATCACAGCTTGTTACGGAGCAGTTCATTGTAAAATGTTTTTCCTGTTTCCATAAAAATCAATCATTCATGTTAAAATTATTTTATTAAAGAAATATTTTCCGATGAGCTTCATACAAGTTTCTGAAAACGAAGTCGGCTTCCGGGAGAGTCTCATTCGAAAAGCATCTCAATAAAATTGTTTTGAGTCCTCCTCTTTTACCGGCAATGACATCCGATGCCCTGTCGCCAATCATCCATGATTGACTTGTATCGATATCCCACTTTTTAACGGCTTCTTCAATCATGCCGGGATTTGGTTTCCGGCAGTGGCTGTTCGCTTCGGCAAGTTCGGTGCAGACAAAAATATCATCGAATTTAAAACCGGTTAGTTTTTTGACTTGATTCTGCATATGCACGTGAACTTTTTCAAGTTGCTCTTCAGTCATCAAGCCTTTGCCTATTCCCTGCTGATTGGATGTAATTATTGCTAAGTATCCGGCTTTTTTTACATAAATAAAAAAATCTATAAAATCGGGTGTAAATACAAAGTTCTCAGGTGAACTGATATACTCGCCTACTATCCTGTAATTGACAACCCCGTCCCTGTCAAAAAACACAGCTTTATTCTTCATTTCATACTTTCATTCTTCATTAATCGCTTCGTTAATTATTTCATCGAGAGCCACGAATACAGACTCCCATGAATGTGTCTTCTCGATCAATATTCTTCCGTTTTTAGAAATTTTCATGGCTAATTCATCATCTTCTAATAGCCTTATTGTCTGCTTTGCCAATTCTTCAGCCGTTTCACCAATCAATACATCCTCACCGTTAGTCGCATGTATTCCCTGGATGCCTGTCGGAGTAGTAACAACCGGGCATCCGCAAGCCATTGCTTCAAGCAGCTTGTTCTGAATACCTGAACCGCCTGTATGTGGATGAATGAAAACTCTTGAACCCTGCAAATAAGTTACCATATCCGGAACATCAGGATGTATCTTAATAGTATCAGAATGTAAAGAGTTTATATATGACGACGGTTTTGAACCGGCAATATTCAAAATGCAATCTTTGACTTCTGGTTTAACAAGAGGAAAAACATTCTTAACGATATCACGAATCATAATCACATTTGCCCATATATCCAGCTTTCCTGCAAATAGAATATCCTTCCTCGATGAGAAGTCATCGTCGGGTATCCTGAATTTATTTATGTCAGTCCCGTTTGTTAAAAGCCTGTATTTAACGTTCGGATTCTGCTCCTGCATTGATTTTATGTCATTTTCAGATACGAGTGTTGTAATATCGAAATGATTAACGATTTCGGGTTCGTAAGCTTTAAGCCTGTTAAACTCCCACCATCTCACAAATTTTTGAAAAATATTTTTAGAATTTTTGTAGGACCTTTCCTGGTAAACAGTCCTGCAATCTTCAGCCATCAATATCTTTTTTATTTTATAATTTTTGAGATACTCTGCGGTTCTCATGAAAAATGCAAAGGCAATATCGAAATTTCTCTCGCCAATTAGTTTATCAACCGTATCTTTGAACATTTTCTGATTATAAAAACCGATTTCAAGAGGGAATTTAAAAAGCGACAATAAACCGTGTCTCAAAGATGCTTTAACAGGATTGAGCGGTATGACGTAGAGTTCAACGCCAAGTTTTTTTATTTCATTTAAATATTCTTTGGGAATTTTTTTCCCCTGGTAAAATGTTACAAATGTTACATCATGTTTCTTACTAAGATAAGATAAAATATTATATGGCTTGAGCCTGTCCCCGCCAATGATAGGCCAGGGAAATTTCTAAAAACGGAAGAATATTGATCGAGAAGACACATTCATGGGAGTCTGTATTCGTGGCTCTCGATGAAATAATTAACG
>DAHXMP010000365.1 GCA_027371665.1 Bacteroidota bacterium
ATAACATTGAAATCATTTTTAGATTGAAGGAGATTAAAAGTGAATAAACTCTATTATGGAGATAATCTTGATATTCTACGAAAATATATTAGAGATGAGACAGTAGATTTGTGCTATATAGACCCTCCATTCAATTCTAAAAGAAACTATAATCAAATTTATAATAATTTGGGCAAAGAGGATAAAGCTCAGGCACAGGCTTTTGTAGATACTTGGACTTGGGATACAAGGGCAGAAGAAGGTTTTGCCGAAATAACAAGTAATTATAATGGAGTTTTTACAAAACAAAGTATAGAACTTATTAACGGGCTTTCTAAAGTGCTTGGGAAAGGAAGTTTACTCGCTTATCTTATTAGTATGACTTTAAGAATTGCCGAAATATTCAGAGTTTTAAAATTAACAGGCAGTTTCTATTTTCACTGCGACCCAACAGCAAGTCATTATTTGAAACTACTCATTGATAGTATCTTTTGTGCTAAGGGCGGAGATTTTCAAAATGAAATAATATGGGCATATAAATCAGGTGGAGCTACAAAAAAAAGATTTGCAAGAAAACATGATATTATTTTCTTTTATACAAAATCAAATAGGTTTTTTTTTAATCCCCAAAAAGAAAAATCTTATATGATGCACAAATATGGTTTTAAAAAAAGTAATTTTCAAATAGACAAAGATAGTGGATTGCAATATTCTATGGTATATCAAAAAGATGTTTTTGATATACCATCAATAGGTTCAGATAGTGCCGAAAGACTTGGCTATCCAACACAAAAACCAGAAGCATTATTAGAAAAAATGATTAGAGCAAGCACTAATGAAGGAGATATTGTTTTAGATTCATTTTGTGGCTGTGGCACTACAATATCAGTGGCAGAACAATTAAATCGTAAATGGATTGGTATGGATATAACATATCAGAGTATTTCTTTAATTCTTAAAAGACTGGAAGAGCATTTTGGAATAAATACTCTTAAAAATATTGAAATAAATGGAGTACCCCAAGATTTTGATAGTGCTGTTGCATTAGCACATAAACAAGATGATAGAACAAGAAAAGAATTTGAAAAATGGGCAGTTCTTGCATTTTCAAATAACAGGGCTATTATACATGAGAAAAAAGGTGGAGATAAAGGCATAGATGGCATTTCTTATGTTGTAGATAGTGAAGATAATAAAGAAGTCGTAAAAGAGGTATTATTTAGCGTAAAATCTAATGCTATTTTATCTCCAGCAGTAATAAGAGACCTCAATGGTACAATTGAACGGGAAAAAGCTGTCATGGGTTATTTTATAACATTATATCCAATGGAAAATTTAGTTAGAGAAAGTAAAAAATATGGTGTATATGATAATAAATTATTCGGTCATAGTTATCCTAAAATTGAGGTCGTAACTGTTGATGATATTTTACAAGGCAAGACAATGAAATTACCAACGTCATTAGAAGTATTGAAAAAAGCTGAATTAAAAATGAAAGGTAATCAAGAGGATTTCGGATTTTAATAAATATGTTTAATTATTTTGGAGTTAATAATGGAAGAATTAAAAAAAGGAACAATAGTATATCTTAATAGTGGAAGTCCTCCTATGACAGTACGGAATAATAATGTAAATGTAGATTCTTTGGAAGGGGATATTAATTGTTCTTGGTTCGATGGGAATGGTTTACATGAGGGGAATTTCGCTAAAGAACAATTAACAACAGAGGAAAAAAGAATAAATATTAAATCAGCTTATTGACATTTTGGCACACCCTTTGTATAGGACTAAGGGATAATATTTAGATATTTTAGCCAAGTTGTATATATGTGCGATAATTTTTTATATAAATAAAGATTATAAACTTTTAATGGAGTGTGGACATGAAAACAATTCTTTTGAAGCTTGTTCTGATTTTTGCATTCTTTCAGTTCGCTCAGACACAGCCGGTGCCAATGAATGACAAAGACACTGTTTGGATGCGTTGGACACATAATGTTAAATATATACGTTTTTCACCTGATGGGTCATTGATTGCCACAAATAATATGGGACAGGTGGTTGTACATGAAACGGCAACTGGGGATGAGGTTTATACTTACTCTTCTGTTTTGCAAACAAGATTCACTCCCGATGGTAAATATTTAGTAGGCTATTTGGGCAGTGAATTGGTTGTTATTGATGTTGCGACTTGGACAAAAAGAACTGATATAACTAAGACGCCTTTTGGAATTACCTGCTATGATATAAGCAAAGATGGGAAAAAAGTAATTGCAGGTTATGAAGGTAAGTATGGTTATGGTATCTGGGATATAGAATCAGGTCAAATAATTCAAGATATGACACTACCCATCGAGGATTCAGCAAATTCAGTTGGAGCTTATATAGGTGATATAAAGTATGGAAAAGATGATGCAACAATACTTTACGAAACCAATAGAGGTTTAAAAGGCACACCTCCTCCACCTGATAGACAATACACGATAGTTATTGATGCTGTAACGGGGGCGCAAAAACACAGAGTAGAATTTGCAGCATTTATCGTTTACTCAAATGACAAAACAAAGATAGCGTACAGAGTTTTAAAAGATAATGTAGCAATTCACATCATTGATGCTGAAACATGGCAGGGTATTATTAATATTCCCGGTTTACCGGAAGACGTTAATGATATGACATTTTCGCCTGATGAAAAGTATCTTGTTGTTGCTTATGGTGATTTGGGAAAAAATATCTCAATTTATGATTTATCTAACGGAGCAATAACTTATACATATAAAAGAGAACCAATAGAAGGTCCTTATACTGCAGTATCAGCTTCGAATAACTCTTTATATATTGCAGCAGGTACAAGTTCTGGAAGATTATATTTATATAGAGCTATTTATAATCCATCAATTGTCAATGAATCATATCATTTAGATTCTATCATTGCTTATCCTAATCCCAATAATCAAAATATAATCAATCTTGAGTTTAATCTAGAATCTGCAAATTATATAAAAATTAATTTATTTGATAATTTAGGGAAATTCTTGAAAAATGTTGAACAAAGTTTTTTAAACTCAGGACACTACTTATATCCCATTGATATAAGTAACATCTCAAATGGTGAATATCATATTCGTTTCGAATATGGTAAATCAAGACTAGAATTACCAATAATTATTAGTAGATAAGGAGTTACATTATGAAAATAATTATATCAATAATATTATTCCTTATTGCAGGAATCAATATATCAGCACAAAATGTAATAGACCCTGATAGGGTTTTTCATAAAGATACATATAATTATATTACTCCAAATTATCAAGGTTTCATTCTAGGATGGAACTGGGGAGCACCGGGGAAAAATCTTGATTCAGCCTTAATGATTAACACTTATCATGGTGCAAATTTAAATTCAAACGATTATTTTGATAATATGTTGTTGATTCAACCTATCGAGCATCCGGTATATTAGCTATGGCCAAGTCCGGGTATAATGGGTGGAAGAAATTCTACCCGACCTTTTCAAGCACATTCAATTTTTCTCGATCCAACAATAACTGTTGATTCAAATCAAAGTTTCAAGCCAAAACCTTATGAATATAATGGTGCCGTATTTGGTTTTTATTTCAAATCGCCAAAAGTCAGAATAATGGATTCAAGCCAGCATACTAATGCTGATTATTCCAGATTGATGCTCGATAAGGACAGCCTTTCATCGGGGCAAAACCTGCTTGTATAAAAAAATATTTGGATATCTAATGCTTTGCATTATTTAAACTATTTTGCTACGGATAAATGGTATGAAAGCCCGAGTTTGAATGATACGGTAACCGGAACAAAAATATTCATTACAATTAATTTGAAAAGCAAAGAACAAATACCTACTAATCTTCGTGATTCCACAATATTATCAATTAAAATACCTTATAAATATTATTATCATAATGTTTACCATTAAATCTCAGACAGGTTCACTTAAAGGTCCAGTCATATCTCAATCGCCTTCAACAATTCAGGATGAAAATTATGAATACACAGCCGGTGAGATGCTTCTAAATTTTGGTTTATATGATAATGATACCATGGCTGTTTCACAACTGATTTCAAGTTATATGTCACAAATGACAGACGGAAATATTTATTTTAGTCCAGCAAGAAACCTTACGAAAAGGAAAAAAAACGGATAATCTTACGTATGATGATTTGTGGATGAACCGAAGAATTTATGAAAGAGATGGCTGTGCTAAGGTACAGGATATTTACCTGAATGACCAATTCTTTTACAATCGCACACCTTATGATATTGATGGAGACGGATATGTGGGCTATAAGGGTAATGCCTCGATGTATTATATCAACCTACCATATTTGGAGGGCGGCACAGTAGGACTTAATCTACCCTACAAAGAAATCAACGATGGTATTTATGGCACTCATTATGAGCCAATGTCGAGAGACACAATTTTCTCAGAATATTTTAATGTTGGTTCAACTAATAATCTTGAGTTTAAGTGTGTCGGATTTGATACAGCATCGGTCAGGCTGTATATACAGAAACAAGGTTCCACAACATTTACTCAAGTATCACTTCCCCTTGGCGAAGCGGCTGATAGTTCTGCTGTACTTATAAAATTGAACCTGATTAACGGTTATGGAAACAATTACAGATTGGTTTACGTTAATTTAGATACAATAACATCTCATTATATCGAGCATCTTAATATAGGCCTTTTGCCTATAAGAGACACTGTTTCATCTTTAATAGACCTGAATGGAAGACAAGGAGAAAAGTTGAATGTTGAGAATAGTCAAGTTATTGAAAAAATGAAATTATTGGTAGTTCCAAATCCAGCCAGAGAACTGGTTAATATAACAGCTTTTCTGCCATTTTCAATACAATCAGGCAAAAATAATGATGGTCAGATAGTATTATGTTTATATACAAGTCTTGGTATTGAAATATTTCGTAAAGAAGTCAATTCGGGACAAACCCTGACTCTGCCTATCAATAAATACACAAGCGGTGCATATTTTATAAAAGCTGATTGCAGAAATCAAACTGTTAAACAGATAATTGAGCCGTTTATTATTCAAAGATAAAAAGATTATAAGACAAAGAAAAAAGTCAGATTGCAGCAAAAAAATTGTTATTTTTGTAGTTCTGAAAATTTGCCGGAGTAGCTCAGTTGGTTAGAGCAACGGAATCATAATCCGTGTGTCGGGGGTTCAACTCCCTCCTCCGGTACAAGAATGGATTTGTTTAATCTTCAAAAATCAAAATAGTTTTAAGATATTTGTAATTTTCATTGTTGCAAATATTATGTCATTGATATTTATTATAATTAAGGATTTGTTAATTTTATTTGAAATGGTGAAAATAATTAATGTTTTATAATCAGACTTTTTTGTCTTAATTTTGATACCATAAAGTTTGAACTAATTTACCGTATTATAAATAAAGGGAGAATTGTCATGAGTTATAGGAGACTTTGGTTAATTTTTATTTTAGTAATTGTTATTTCGTTCGCTGTTTTAGGATATTTTGGGTATGAAATTTATATGAAAGCACCTCCTATACCACAGAAAGCAGAAACGGAAACGGGAACAATTTTATTCACTGGGCAAGACATAAAAGACGGGCAAAACGTCTGGCAGTCAATAGGCGGGCAGGAAGTAGGCACGGTATGGGGGCATGGTTCTTATATAGCACCAGATTGGTCGGCAGACTGGCTCCATAAGGAAGCGGTATTCATCCTGAATTACTGGTCAAATAAGGATTTCGGGATGAAATATGAATCCCTCAATGACGAGCAAAAGGCAGAATTAGAGGCAAGGCTTAAGGATTTTATAAGGAAAAATACTTATAATCCCGAGACTAAAAAATTGATTATCCCGGAACTGTATGCTGAAGCTGTTAAGTCGAATTCAGACTTTTATTCCGGGCTTTTTATGAATGATGCCAAATTAAATTGGCTAAGGGATGATTATGCAATCCGCACAAATTCGATAAAAGACCCTGAAAGAATGAGAAAATTAAATGCTTTCTTTTTCTGGACAGCTTGGGCAACCGTAACAGACAGGCCAGGGGATAATATATCATATACAAATAACTGGCCACACGAATCTTTGGTGGGAAATGAGCCTGGCACTTCGCTTTATGTATGGAGTATATTCAGCTTCATATTTTTGCTTGCTGGCATAGGCTGGCTCGGATTCTATTATGCAAAGAACAGGAAGGAAGAGGATAACACTTTATTGGTGCCGGCGACAGACCCGTTCATTAATCTTGTGCCATTCCCTTCGATGAAGGCAACTCTGAAATATTTTTGGGTTGTCGTAGGATTAATTTTTATACAGGTAGTGATGGGAATAGTTACTGCACATTTCGGAGTGGAAGGCGAAGGATTTTACGGCATCCCGCTGGCAAAGGTACTTCCCTACTCTATTACAAGGACATGGCATTTACAGCTTGCAATTTTCTGGATAGCAACATCATGGCTGGCAACGGGCTTGTACATAGCTCCGGCAATATCAGCAAAAGAGCCGAAATTCCAGAGATTCGGAGTAAATTTCTTATTCATTGCCTTGCTCGTGATTGTGCTGGGTTCATTAGCCGGACAATGGTTCGGAATCATGCAAAAATTGGGTTTGGTAACGAATTTCTGGTTCGGGCACCAGGGATATGAGTATATTGATTTGGGCAGGTTCTGGCAGTTATTTCTGTTCTTAGGGCTTCTGATATGGCTGTTTTTGATGGTAAGAGCGATATTGCCGGCATTCAGGAATCAGAAAGAGACGAGAAGCCTTCTCGGAATGTTTCTTATATCGAGCGTTGCCATTGCCCTGTTTTATGGGGCGGGATTGATGTGGGGAAGGCAGACAAACCTCTCGATTGCCGAATACTGGCGCTGGTGGGTGGTTCATCTTTGGGTTGAAGGCTTTTTTGAAGTGTTTGCTACAGTAGTGATAACATTTTTGTTTGTAACTATGGGATTAATTCAGAAAAGAACTGCTACCCTGTCAGTCCTGTTCACTACGATTATTTACCTGTCGGGTGGGATAATCGGAACATTTCACCACCTGTACTTTACTGGAACGCCGACTGCAGTTGTGGCTTTGGGAGCTTCATTCAGTGCTTTGGAAGTCGTTCCGCTGATATTTGCGGGATATGAGGCATGGGCGAATTATAAGACAAGCAAAGCGACGAACTGGATTGCAGAATACAAATGGCCTATTTACTGTTTTATAGCAGTAGCATTCTGGAATCTTGTCGGGGCGGGTCTTTTCGGTTTTCTGATTAATCCACCGATTTCACTTTATTTTGTACAGGGACTAAATACAACACCGGTACACGGGCATACGGCACTTTTCGGAGTTTACGGAATGTTAGGAATCGGCTTAATGCTCTTCGTAATGAGAACAGTAACAGCGGGAAAACCATGGAAAGACGGGGCAATAAAATGGTCATTCTGGCTAATCAACATCGGATTAATTCTAATGGTTTTGATTAGTCTGCTGCCATTGGGAATAGCACAAGCATTTGCAAGCATAAAATACGGATTATGGTACGCCCGCTCTGCCGAATTTCTGCATGAGCCGGTATTGGTTACAATCAGGTGGCTGAGGGTGATTGGGGACACGATATTTGCAATCGGAACAGTGCTGCTGGTTTGGTTCGTAATCGGGCTGAAGGCAGGCTGGTCGCTGAAGAAAATTGATTGATTTTCAAGATGGGGACGCATACCAAACAGGTGCGTTCCTGCAATAATTCTTCGTTTCCAACAAGTAATGATTGAAAACTTAACAGGGAGTTAGTAATGGGTAAAACGAATAATTACAACATAAACCCTGATGTCAAATATAAGCCTCTCGAGTTGATTAATGTTCCTGAAATTATCAGGGACTGCAAAGAGAAATGGTTTAATCAAACTCTTACTGAGGTGAATGGCAGTGTCGTAAGGCTCGGCATTGTCGAGGGGGAATTTCACCGGCACAAGCACGATGAGGACGATGAATTTTTCTTCGTTCTGGAGGGGAAGCTTTTTATCGAGTTTGAAACACCCTTCGACTCCGCGCAGGGTGACAAAAGAACTATAGAATTGAATCCAAATCAGGGTGTAACTATTCCTAAAGGAGTGCTGCATAAGCCTTATGCTCCGAAGAAAACTATTATGCTAATGGTAGAGACTTCGGCGATTAAACCGACGGGAGATGGATAGAGTCAATTACGAATTACGATTGGTGGTTAGAATTTTATTTATAAAATGTAGAATGTATAATGGTGATGAGATTTTGATTAATTACTAATTACTAATGACAAATTACTAATTGTGGTATAATTTGAATTATAAAATACTCCTTTTTTTAGAGAAATAGCAATTACACTGTGGATTCCGCATCAAGTGCGGAATGACAAATCAAAATAATTATTTTAAAACATAGTCATGCCTAATAATTTTATTAGATTTTTAATGTTATGAAGAAAATTTCAAAGTTCATTTTAATTTTTATATTTATTTTTACGACGAGTTTATTTGCGGGACCGCCGTTCCTGACGGATGACCCGGAACCTGTGGAATATAAGCATTGGGAGTTTTATATTTCTTCGATGAATTTTATTCAGCCGGGCAATTCGACGGGGACACTACCCCATTTTGAAGTTAATTACGGTGCGATTCCAGAGGTGCAAATACATTTGCTTACACCGCTGAATTATGATTACCACTCGTCGCAGTTCAAGTTCGGCTATGCAAATACGGAATTCGGGTTCAAATATCGCTTTCTCGATGAAACGAAGGATTTGCCTCAAATAGGGACTTTCCCGTTGATTGAAATCCCGACGGTAAAGAATGATGAATTCGGGAACGGGAAATTACAGGCTTATGTACCGGTCTGGATACAGAAGTCCTGGGGGAAGTTCACGAACTACGGCGGTGCGGGATTCTGGTACAATCCCGGAACGAATAATAAGAACTGGCTCTTTGCCGGTTGGCAAGCACAATATGATTTTCTTGACGCCCTAACTCTCGGCGGCGAACTTTACTATCAAACAGCACAAACAAACGAGACAAAAGCCTCAACAGGATTTAACA